>JAXZEJ010000140.1:0-10586 GCA_037424205.1 bacterium
GGCAAAAGTTTCATGGGCTTGCCTGTGGCCGTGGAAAGTAGGGGATTTGTGAGCCGAAATGCCGCCTTATGGCGGCAAAATGCCTTCTCTTAGAGGAGAATTGCAGAAAACTATCGAAAGTCGTGCCGGCAAAGCTTTTGTTTTTGCCGAAAATGTCGCCTTGCACCGGACTGACGCATGACCGGAATCAATTCGGTGCGTTCGTACGCATGAGGTGCGGGAAAAAGTTGGGCGCGGTTCTTTGGAGAGCCGCGCCCGATGGATTCGTCCGGGCCGGAAGGCCCGGTTCGAGGACAAGTGTCAGAAATGGTGGACGAGGCCTGCGCCCACGTCCCAGGCCTTGGTCGGATCAGCCTGGAAGCTGCGCGCCTTCTCGTAGAGGCCGCCGCTCTGCGTGGTGCTCGCCGCTGCCCAGACGTGCGTGCGCTTGCTCAAATAGTAGCGATAGATTGCGGCCGGATTGACGCGCCAGCCGTCCTTGTCGCCGTCAACATCGCTGTCCCCCTTGTATTCGACCCGGTTGCCCATGAGTACGACGGAGATCTTCTGAGAGCCGAAGCGCTTGGAGAAGCCGAGCGAGAGCGCGTGAGTGTCGACGCCGCGTTCGGATTTGGCGATGCCCGGGCCGCCTGCGGCCGCCGGTGTGAAGTAATTGAAGTAGCTGCCGCCGAGCGCACGGCCGTCTCTTACGTACTGATATGCAAAGTGCAGGCCCATCGTGGGATCGGGCCAGTAACTTCCGAGAAGCGCGATGCCGTACTCATCGTTAAGCTTCACGTCCTTGGTATTGAGCGAGTCGTTGTCGATGTAGGTCGGAAGGACGGCGAACTTGAATTGTTGTCCGATGTAGGTGAGCGCCACGGCGGCAAATTGGTCGCTTTGCGAGCGGCCGACAGAGTCGTTGCGTCCGTTGGAATACATGGCGGCGACGTGGAAGCCGTTGATGCGCGGCGAGTTTTGACTTCCTCCCGATGCCTGAAGGCACGGGATTCCCTTAATTCGCTGTCAGACAGCGAAGAAAAGGACGGTTCCCGCTGCTGTCTTGTTACCAAGCTCACTACACGGGCGAACTGAGCCAGTCCGGCTCTTTTTAAGGATATTCCTTGCTCCCACAATATCGGCGTTCTCGGTATGGCCGCATTTCTGGCAACCGAAGTGCGCCTGAGTGGGGCGATTCTTTGCGCTGGTATATCCGCATATCGGGCACGTCTGGCTCGTGTATCGGGGATCGACGAGAACCAGCATTCCTCCGGCCTTGTACAAGGCCCAGAGGATGGCTATCCTCATCGCATAGGGCGAAACGCGGGCAAGAGAACGGTTCAAGCCGCTCTTTGCACTGACGTTTTTACCCGGTTCCTCGACCGTGCCTTTGGCCGATTTCGTCATGTTCTTCAGATTCAGATTTTCCATGGCCACCCACCCGTATTTCTGTGCGATGGTGTGAGCCGTCTTCTTCATGAAGTCCTGACGAATGTTGCGGATGCAGCGATAGTGTTTCTGGATTTGTTCCTTCAAATGCCTTCTGCGACGACTCGGCTCCCGCTTGTCGAAGGGTGCGGCCTTGTCGAGCTTTGCGAGCTTCTGACGGGCCTCCTTGTTGTGGCAGAGCTGCTTTTGAAGAACGGCGATTCTTTGTTCGTGCTTCTTGATGGATTCAACGTCAAGCCGGAACACCGTACCGTCGGAGAGCGTCACCGTTTGGACAATGCCCAAATCAATGCCGACCTCCCCGGGACGATTCGGACCGTCCTTGGCGCAATCCATCTCCGTCACGACAGAAATGTACCAGCGGCCGCAATCGACGGTGACCGTCATCTGCTTGATCTTGCCCTGGATCAGCCTCGACTTCCGGAATCGCACGAAGCCGACCTTCGGAATCCAGACTCGACCGTTGGTCTCGTCCCAATCCGACGGCTTGACCTGCGGAATGCGGAAGGAATCGCCGTCGCCCCTGGCTTGGAACTTGGGAAATCCCTTCCGCTTTGCCTTGAACTCATTTATGGA
Organism: bacterium; assembly: GCA_037424205.1. Lineage (GTDB taxonomy): Bacteria > Pseudomonadota > Gammaproteobacteria > Burkholderiales > Burkholderiaceae_F > Sutterella. Next base: position 2,005 of record JAXZEJ010000140.1, read on the forward strand.
GGTTGACAAGTCCTTCAAGCCCTGTTGAAGACCTTGTGCAAACGCCTCCTGAAGCCACAGTGTTTCGTTGTCCAGCTTCCAGTTCGTGAGCTGTTGGCAAAGCTGGTTGAACGTCAGGAACGGCTGATTGGACTCAAGGCATTGCTTCTGCAATTCAATCGCCTTGTTGACGACAAAACGCCGACTGCCGGCTAACATGGCGAGTTGACGCTTCTGTTCCCGGCTAGGCATTAGTTCGAATTTGTAGGCGATGTTTGCTTTCATGAGGACTATGTTACACCGTCCTTTTCTACGACGTATGCCTTGCATTTGGAACGCGAGGGAGGCATTGAGCGCCTTTCTTCCCAGCGACTGAAGTCGTGGGCTCTCTCAGCTCTTAGTTGTAGGCGGCGGGCGCGAATTGAATGCCGGGGCCGCCGGCAAATGCCGTGCCGGCGAAGGCCGTGGCCATTGCGGCGGCCAGAGCGCTTCGGGTGAAGGAAGCTGAATGCATGTTGTCTAATCCTTTGGGTTGGTCTTGGGAGGATGTGCCGGCTACGTGCCGTTGGTCGGCGGCACGAGTCGGCTCGGTTGGATTCTTCTCGCCGCAAGTCAAAGGTTAGAGAACGGAGTTCGTCATGTCTCTTCAGACGAATCCTGCCGCGATTGTCGATTATCGATGTTTGATTTTTCGATTATCGGGAGACGTTCGGGAAACTACCCGAGCGGAAACGGGAAGGTCGGCGAATTCTTTTCTTCGTGGAAAACGTGCACGAAAATGGCACGAATCCAGCCCAAAAGCGTGTCGGCATCGTTGCGTTCGTGCCAGAAGAGATGCGGCTTGTGGGTCAGGCACGTGAAGACGGGCGAGAGTGCGGTAATGCGGATGCCGGCGTCCTGGGCTCCTCGAATGAGGATTTCGGGCATGATGCCCACAAGGTTGGTGGCTGCGATCAATGCGGGCTGAGGCAGGATGTAGGCCGAGTGAATCTGCGTGCGGCCGGGGAGGTTGCGATTCGCGATTTCCGAATGCGTGGAGATGTCGATGCCTGCGCCGGGCGGAATCAGGGCATTGATGTGATGCCAGCGGGCAAGGTCTTCTTCGGTGAGCTTTTTCTGTGCGTGATAGATCGCTTCCAGCGGGTGGCCCGTACGAACAACGTAGCGGTAAGGCGATTCGAAGAGCTTGACGCAGTGAACGCCCGGCGCGTGCTTTTCTGCGGGAAAAATGCCGAAGTCGATTTCGCCGGAGGTTAATTTTGCAACAAGGTCGGATTCGATCGGCAGAATGTGGAAGTCCAGGTCGGGGGCCTTTTCGAGTATGGCGGGAATGACCTTGGTGAGAATTGAGACGGCGCCCATGTCGGCGGTGGCGATTCGAATGACGCGCTGCGCCAGAGCCGGATCGAAGACTTCGGGCTCGAAGAGTTCGTCATAGCAGTCGAGAAGGCGGAGCGCTCTGGGCAGAAGCGCCATGGCGGCCGATGTAGGGATCAGGCCGCCCTTGTTGCGAACGAAAAGCTGTTCGCCGAAAACCTCGCGAAGATGCGTCAGAATGCGGCTTGCCGACGAGAGGCTGAGCCCGAGCTTCTGTGCGCAGACGGTGAGCGACTGAAGCCGGCAGAGCGTGACGAAGAAGAGAAGATCCTGCTGGCTGAGGGGAGATTGGATCATGGCCGATGCCTTTGGAATGCTTGTTTGGTCGGAGAAACGTGCGGTTCCGATTCTCCGAAGGTCCTGAAACGAGATTATCACGACGGCGTTCGTTTGGGAGCAGGAAACCGGCAGGCGATACCCGTTGCGGATGTCGAATAATGACGAAACATATTTTTCGAATTTCGAGAAATGGTGGAGGAATCAGCTCATGGAAGGCGAGGGAGCCCCTCGGTAACATGAGAAACCATGGGACGGCGGCCGTTTCGGGCCGCGTCTTTTCCGACCAGAGCTTCGGGCCTTCGCATGAGCGGGCGTCCGGGCCGAATTCCAAAAAGGACTGAAATAATGAACCGCAGAAAGTTTTTGAGCTGCGCCGTGATGGCGGCGACCGCGGGCGCCGCGAACGGCGTCATGGCCATGGGCACGGCCTCTGGCTACAACGTCGTGGGCTTCGCCGCCCTGTACGGCCCGCTCGGCGAAGTGATCGTCAATCCGTACGGCATTGCGCCGCTCACCGCCATCATTAAGAACGGCGGCTTTGAGCTCCTTGACGCAGACGTTCGCGTCGTGCCGAAAAAGGGCGGTCAGGAAATCGCCTACAAGGTATCCCGCGCGCAGCTTCTCACGCACGGCGGCGTGCCGGTCTTCGGCCTTTATCCCGACTACCAGAACCAGGTCGAGGTGACTGCCAAGAAGCGTTTCAAGGGCAAGGTCGAGACGGTCAAGTTCACCTACACGATCTATGCGGGTCCCATTACCGGCATTCCGTCGGGCAGCCCCAAGGAAAAGAGCCTTCTCTTCTCGGTCACCGTCAAGAAGGTTGACAAGAAGTTTGCCGACCGCCTCTACTTCGTCAACAATCTCGGCACGCCGAATGCGCAGACCATGCGCACCGTATGGAACAACCCGATGGGCGGTGCCATGACCTGGCAGTTCCCGCCGAAGACGGTCATTATCGACACGAAGGGCGAGGTCCGCTGGTTCCTTGACTACCGCGATCTGTGGAAGCCCGAGGATCCGTATTCCAATGGCGTTATGATGGGCTTCCATCAGAATCCGGACGGCTGTCTCACCTTCGGCTTCGGCCAGCGCTATGCCAAGTATGACCTTCTCGGCCGCAAGATCTGGAACCGCCGCCTGCCCAATGCCTATAGCGACTTCAGCCATGCCATGGATCCGGCCCAGAACGGCCACTACTTCCTGCGAGTCGCCTCCGCCGATCTGCGTCGTGCTGATGAAAAGCGTGTTCGCACCGTCCGCGACATCGTGATCGAGGTCGACCAGAACGGCACGGTGGTTGACGAATGGCGCCTCTTCGACATTCTTGACCCGTATCGCTCCGACGTGATCAAGGCGCTTGACCAGGGTGCCGTGTGCCTCAACATCGATCCGGCCAAGTCCGGCCAGACGCTCTCCGCCGAAGAGCTCGCGAAGCAGGAGGCCGAAGGCGAATTCGGCGACATCGCCGGCGTTGGACCGGGCCGCAACTGGGCTCACGTCAATTCCGTCGACTATGACCCGACCGACGATTCGATCATCATTTCGTCCCGCCATCAGTCGGCCTGCATCAAAATCGGCCGCGACAAGAAGGTCAAGTGGATTCTGGGCGCTCCGAAGGGCTGGCGCTCTCCCTGGAAGGAGGCGCTTCTCACGCCGGTGTCCGCCAAGGGCGACAAGCTCAACTGCACGGACGTCGAATGCATGGATACGGATTTCGACTGGACCTACACGCAGCATACGGCCTTCCGCGTCGACGAAAAGTCCGACAAGCGCTACTGCATGATCTCCGTCTTCGACAACGGCGACGCCCGAAACATGGACCAGCCGCCCATGTCCTCTATGAAGTACAGCCGCGCCGTCATCTACAAGATCGATCAGAAGAACATGACCGTTCAGCAGGTTTGGGAATACGGCAAGGAACGCGGTCATGACTGGTACAGCCCGGTCACGTCGCTGACCCGCTACGAAGCCGACAAGGACTCCGTCATGGTCTATTCCGCTACGGCCGGTATGGACTTCAGTCTCAAGGGCGGTCACGGCGGCCAGCCTCCGCGTCCCATCCTGAACGAATTCGAATGGGGCGCCAAGGAGCCCTCCGTCGAAATCCAGATGGGCGCCGGCAGCGGCTATCGTGCCTTCCCGGTCAGCGTGAAGAAGGCCTTCACGGACAATTGATCCTGACCAATCTGCACAGGCCTCGTGCGGATGTTTGAGAGAGAAGCCTCCGGCGTTTGTTCAACGCCGGAGGCTTTCTTTATGTGAGTAAAAAATGTAATCAATGCCGGCTTCCTGCGTCTCGGACAGGTCTGTCTTAGTCAAGGTAACTGCTAACATGTTAGCAATTGATCGTGAAAAAGGAAAACAAATACTCAAATACGAGTAGATGTTATTTGACTGTTCTATAGGAATTTCCGTGTGAAGCTGTTTCAGACTTTTCAAGAGCCAGGCTGAAAATCAGGCCTGCGCAGGTGGCGATTGTCATCTAGCACATATTTGCGATATGGCACAGGGTTGATGACAATGCGTCGAAAGTGCGGCTCTTGTGAAAAGTAAGTACGAATATATAAGTAGATGGCGGTTAAAAACAACGATTACTACTATAATACTAGTAGAAGTATGTACTGACTGAAATGATAAACACAATTACGAAGAGGTCTGCAAAGGGCATAAAGATGAGTCTGCTTGCAAATTTTTCGAGTCCTGCTGAGATTCAGCGGAGAATAGCCGTACAATTTCAAGCTCGTCGGTTGGATCAAAACTTCACGCAGGCGGCGCTTGCTAAAAAATCCGGCGTGTCTTTAGGAACGCTCCGGCGCTTCGAACAGGAAGGGGAAATTTCTCTCAAGCATCTGGTGCTTCTGGCAACGTCACTCAATATTGTTCAGGAACTCGATGAACTTTTTCGTCCCGAGCCTGTTCGCGATCTGTATGCCAAGCCTCCAAAACTTCGTCGAAGAGCTAGATGATGCAGGTTGATGTCTTTTTGAATCTGGAAGGTTCACGTCTTTCTTTGGGCAGGTTGATTGACGAGAGTGATGGAATAGCTTTCCAGTATGATTCCGGCTTTCTATCTTCTGGCCTGCAAGTTTCTCCGTTTGCAATGCCTCTTTCTCAACAGGCCAGGCATCTCTCGAACAATGCATTTCAGGGATTGCCCGGGTTGGTGGCAGACTCCCTGCCGGACGGTTGGGGAAACCTTTTGTTGGATCGTCAGCTCCGACGCCGCCAACGGCGACTGTCGATGGTCTCGCCGCTGGAGCGCCTTTGTTGGGTGGGCTCAAACGGCATGGGAGCGCTGGAATATCAACCTGCGAGTGATGCAGAGGCTTTTGAGCCAGATGATATTCAACTTGATGTGCTCGCGGAAAATGTTGATGACATTCTTTCGGAGCATGATTCTGGTGAGGCACTTGCAACGTTGAGATCACTCAACGGCTCTTCGGGTGGAGCGCGCCCTAAAATCGTATGCCTTGTTTCACAGGACTATTCACGGCTGGCAAGAGGTTCGCACGTCAAGGACGACATGACGCCGTGGCTCATCAAGTTTCGAAGCTCTTATGATCGTCGAGATCAAGGCATTCACGAATACGTCGCCTCGCTGGTTGCCGGGCGTGCAGGCATCAGCATGCCGCGAACGCACCTCTTTACCACGAAGGATGATGCCTGGTTCGGCATCGAGCGCTTTGACAGAAGCAGGGCTGGCAAGATTCATATGTGCACCGCTGCGGGACTGCTGGAAAGTGATTTTCGGCTGCCGATATTGGACTACGCGAATATTCTCATGATGACGGCACGTCTCTCATCCTTTGAGGATGTTGTCGAACAGTTCAGGCGGGCGGTTTTCAATTATTCAATCGGCAATTGTGATGATCATGCGAAGAATTTCTCGTTCCTGATGCATGCCGACGGAACATGGCGGATATCGCCGGCTTACGACCTTGTGACGTCGGAGTCGATGGGCGGCGAACATATGACGACGGTAAGAGGCATCGGCAGGTCGGTTGGGCGCCGCGAGTTCTGCAGGCTGGCTTCCGAGTTCGGCATCTCCAAAAGTCGCACCAAGGAAGTGCTCGATGAAGTGGCCGATGCGGTCGCAGGATATGACGCGATTGCCCGGGACTTCGGCATTCGGGCGCCGAAGACGGTTTGCCCGATTTGAAGCTTGATGACGAAATAAAAAAGCCGGCAGTCTCCGAAGAAGAGGCGGCCGGCCTTCGTCGCCGCCGGATGCTAAGCTGCCTTTGCGGGAAGCAGAGCCTTGACGGCGAGGATCAGATCGCGCACGCCGTATATCGTCATGAAGAATGCCGAGACGGGAATGGCGGCGTAGGCCCAGCGGACCTGAAGCCACGGGATCGACTGGAAGGTCGCCTGCGCGCGCATCACCCAGACGAAGCCGTACCAGCAGATGACGGCGTAGGTGACGAGCTCGATGATTGTCACGAGAAGGCGGCAGCAGTGTCCGAAGGTCGTGCCGGCGACGCGGTCGGTGATGACGTCGACGACGAAGTGGCTGCGGGTGCGCACAAGCTCCATGGCGCCAGGGAAGATCATCCAGACGAGCAGGATCTGAATCCAGTCGTCGGTCTGGGTGAAGTTGTAGACGGGCACGAAGCGCACGAAGACGTTTGCGATGAACATCACGAAGATGCCCGCAAGCGCGGCCGTGCTGACGGTTCGTGCGCAAAGGGAGATGCAGCGGTCGGCCGCCTTGAGAAGATTCATCACGGCGGACATCAGGGCACCCACTTGGCAAAGCCGAGCGAAAGCTCGGGAATGAAGGCAACGAGGATCGCGACGAGAACCATGATGAGCACGTAGCCCGTGGCTTCCTTCGCGATGGCGAGAACATGCTCGCCCGTAATGGAGCTCATCACGTAAAGGTTGAGTCCGACGGGCGGCGTCAGCACGCCGATGGCGAGCGAGATGCACATCACGATGCCGAGCTGCACGACGTCGAAGCCGAAGCTCTTGGCGAGCGGCACGAAGATCGGAACGGTGATGAGGAGAATGGCCGTGCCCTCCATGAAGCAGCCCATCAGGACGAGGAGCGCGATGATGAGAAGAAGCACGGGCGCGGCGGTCGCAAAGGACGTCGACATGAAGGCGATCGCCTGCTGCGGAATGCGCGTGTAGAGAAGCACGTACTGGAAGAAGCCGGCCGTGGCGATGACGAACATCACCTTGGCGGTCTGTTCGACCGTGTTCCAGAAAATGGCGGGAAGGTCCCGGACCTTGAGCGTGCCGTAGACGCAGAAGCCGAGGAACATCACGTAGAGAGACGCAACGGCGGCGGCTTCAGTCGCCGTGAAGATGCCGCCGAACATGCCGCCCATCACGATGACGGGCGTCATGAGCGCGAAGAAGGCGTCCTTGAATGCGTCGATGCGGACCTTCCAGGGCGCTGGTTCGGTCTTGGCGTAGCCGCGGCGGTAGGAGATCCAGGAGGACCAGCCCATGAACATGAGGCCCAGAAGAAGGCCGGGCACGGCGCCCGCGGCAAAGAGCGAGTTGACGCTCGTCTGCGTGAGGCCCGCATAGAGGATGAGCGTGATCGAGGGCGGAATGATGGGCCCGAGCGCGCCGCCCGCTGCGATCGTGGCGCAGCTGAAGGGTCGTCCGTAGCCCGACTTCGTCATTTCATTGATGGCGATCATGCCGATGCCGGCCGCGCAGGCGGCGGCCGAGCCGCTCATGGCGGCCATGATGACGCACGCGACGATGGCGGCGTTCGAGAGACCGCCCCAGCGGTGGCCGAGGCAGACGCGCCCGAAGCCGAAGAGCGACTTGCTCACGCCGCCCACGGTCATCAGGTTCCCCATGAGAAGGAAGAACGGAATCGACATGAGCGTGATCCCCGAAACCTGCGAGAACATTCGCTGGGGAACGAGGAAGAGGCGCGCGGGATCGCCGCCCGCAAAGAGGAAGGTGGCGATCGACGCGAACCCCATGGTCACGGCCGTGCTGTTGCCGAGAAGCATCAGCACGAGCACCGCCGCGAAAATGACGAACATCAGCATGAAGCCGGGGTCCTTTTACTTGACGCGATTGGCTTCAACGGCGTCGAGAAGCTTCTTCATTTCGGCTTCGCCGGCGAGCTTGCCGACCTTTTCATAAGCCGGCGCCATGAGCTTCACGAAGGAGTCGCGATCGGGATTCGTGACATTCATGCCCTTGGCCTTGAGCTCCTCGATGACGGCGGCTTCGCCGTGGCTGATGCGCTCGCGGGTGAGGTTCTGGGCCTTGACGGCCTCATCCTTCAGAATGGCCTGAAGCTCGGGCTGGAGGCCTTCGAAGAACATCTTGTTGAAGAGAAGAACCTGGCAGTCGAAGTAGTGGTTCGTGAGAGCGAGCTGATCCTGAGTTTCGTAGAGCGAGTCGGCGAGAATGGTGAAGACCGGATTTTCCTCGCCGGCCACGACGCCCTGCTTGAGGCTGGTGTAGAGCTCGGAGTAGGCGATCTTCTGAGTGTTGGCGCCGACGGCGTCAAAGGCGGCGAGAAGGCCGGTGGAAGGCGGAACGCGGATCTTGACGCCCTTGAGGTCGGCGGCGGAATTCACCGGAATGCCCTTGGTGGTCGTCTGGCGGAAGCCGTAGTCGAACATGGAAAGGCCGACGGCGTCGTGTTGGGCGAGGCCTTCGTTCATCCAGTTCATCACGAAGGCGTCGATCGTGCGGTGGGCGTGATCGTAGTCCTTGAAGAGGAACGGAGCCGTCATGGCGTTGAGCTTCTTCGAGTACATGGCGAGGTTGCCGAGGCTCACGACCGCGCTGTCGAGGGCGCCGAGCGTCACCTGTTCGGCAAGAGCCGGCTGGTCGCCGAGCTCGCCCGCCGGGTAGACCTCGACCTTCACCTTGCCGCCGGTGCGGTCCGAAACGTTCTTCGCAAACTGAAGCGCGGCTTCATGGTGGGCGTGGGAGACGGCGGCGGTGTAGATCGGAAGAGC
>JAXZEJ010000141.1:0-2600 GCA_037424205.1 bacterium
CGCGAAAGCTTGAATAAAATGAGCCCCTTCAAGGCGCAGGCTTTGGAGGGGCATTTATAAAATGAGCCCCTTCAAGGCGCAGGCTTTGGAGGGGCATTTTCTTGCTCCAGAAAGGCAATGCGGAAATTCCTGCAGGAGAAGGCTCGGTTGTTTAAAGAAGACCTGTTGAATCTCAATTCGTATAAGATGTATGCCTTAAGCGGGACATTTGAAACTTTGCGACTATTAAAAAGCAGGTATGCCCCGCGCTTTGTTTTTGCCGGACGAAGCGTTCGGAGACATTTGAAAATGACTACTGAGAACACTCAAGACCTTCATACCCTGAATCCCGAACTCGAAGACCTCAACATTGAGAGCTTCACCCCGATGCCTTCGCCCGCCGAAATCAAGGCACAGGCGCCGATGACGGAAAAGGCCGCACAGGTCGTCAAGGCCGGCCGCTCCGCGATCCGCAAGATTCTTCGCGGCGAAGACAAGCGTCTTCTCGTCATCACCGGCCCGTGCTCCATTCACGATCCGAAGGCCGCAATCGAATACGCACAGAAGCTTGCGCGTCTCCAGGAAGACGTTTCCGACAAACTCTGTCTCGTGATGCGCGCCTACTTCGAAAAGCCCCGCACCGTCACCGGCTGGAAGGGCTATGTGAACGATCCGCGCATGGACGGCTCCTTCCGCATTGCCGAAGGCATGCTCAACGCCCGCAGGCTTCTGCTTGACATCAGCGAGCTCGGCCTTCCGATCGCCACCGAAGCGCTTGATCCGTTCGGTCCGCAGTATCTCGGCGAACTCATCAGCTGGTACGCCATCGGCGCCCGGACGTCGGAATCCCAGACGCACCGTGAAATGGCATCCGGCCTTTCCGCGCCGGTGGGCTTCAAGAACGGCACCGACGGCTCGCTCGATACGGCCATCAACGCGATCAAGTCCTCGATGAGCGGCCATCACTTCCTCGGCATGTACGAGGACGGCCGCTCCGCCGTCGTCTTCACCCGCGGCAACCGCTACGGCCACCTCGTGCTTCGCGGTGGCGGCGGTCGCCCGAACTACGACACGGTCTCTGTCATGCTCGCCGAAAAGGCCCTTGAAAAAGCCGGCCTTCCGAAGCGCATCATCGTCGACGGCTCGCACGCCAACTCCATGAAGAACCATGAGCTTCAGCCCTTCGTTCTTCACGACTGTCTGACGCAGCTCAAGAACGGCAACGAATCCATCTGCGGCATCATGCTCGAAAGCAACATCAACGCCGGCAATCAGAAGATCCCCGAAAACCTCGCTGATCTGAAGTACGGCGTCTCCGTCACCGACGCGTGCATCGACTGGGAAACCACCGAACGCATCCTCCGCCAGGCGGCCGACGAACTTCGCAGCGCCTGACCGCCTCATTAGGCCTCCAATCGCAACCGCCTCGGCCGGCATCGCCCCGCCGAGGCGTTTTCGCAACTGCTGCCGCAGCATTGACTGGCGTTCGGTTCCGAACTACCATCTGTCATATGCAAGAACTCACCCGCATTCCATTTCTGGCCGGACGCCTTTCCGAAGCCGCATCCGAATTCATTCTCGAAGCTCTGAAGCGCGAAGGCTATTCGGATCTTCTTCCATGCCACGGTGACATTCTCCATGTGCTCACCGTTCGGGAGTCCGCCACCGTGCTCGAGCTCGCACGCCTCACGCACCGGTCCAAGTCCACCGTCTCGTCGCTTGTCTCGAAGCTCGCCGACCTCGGCTACATCGAACGAAAGCGCTCGTCCGAAGACTCCCGCGTCGTCCATCTCTCGCTCACGCAAAAGGGCAGAGACTTCATTCCCGTCTCCAAGAAAATCTCGCTTGAACTTCACGCACTCATCACAGAGGGAATGACGCCTGCCGAGACGCAGGCCGCCGAAGCGCTCCTCAAGCACCTCATGCTCCGTTTCGAAGACAGAAAATCCATTTGAGCGATCGCCTTGCAAAATGGCTAAGAGAAGAATAGGATATTACCTACCAACTCACTAGGTAATAAGCTATCCGCCCTGAAGGACAGTCAATCCTGGCTGTTTTACCTAGACTGTTGATATTCGAGGCATTGACTGCGCAATGCTTGACCCTTCGGACAAGCCACGCAGTCCGCGCGCCCTCAACCTCCGAAACGCACATGGGAGAACAATCATGATTCATCAATCGAGCCTGGACCTTGTCGGCGGCACGCCGCTTCTTCAGCTCAACAACTGGGCGAAGAAGAACGCTCTCGAAGCGAACGTCATTGCCAAGGTTGAAGCCCTCAATCCGGCCGGCAGCGTCAAGGACCGCGCCGCACGCCAGATGATTCTCGAGGCCGAGAAGGCCGGTCTCATCGGTCCGGGCGCCGTGATCATCGAGCCGACATCCGGCAACACGGGCATCGGTCTTGCGAGCATTGCGGCCGCCCGCGGCTATCGTGCCATCTTCACGATGCCCGAAACGATGAGCGTCGAACGTCGCAAGCTCCTGAAGGCCTACGGGGCCGAAGTCGTCCTCACGCCGGGCTCCGCCGGCATGAAGGGCGCGATTGAAAAGGCCGAGGCGCTCGCCAAGGAAATCCCTGGCAGCTTCATTCCGCAGCAGTTCAACAATCCGGCCAATCC
>JAXZEJ010000142.1:0-6003 GCA_037424205.1 bacterium
CCTGGACGCTTGAAAAGGCGGCCGAAGTCTGCTGGCTCGATCCCAAGAAGATCGAGGAGGCCGTCAAGCTCTACTGCTCGGGTCCCGCCGGCATCGCGCTCGGCGTTGCCACCGACCAGAACGAAAACTCGGTCGAAGCGGCCATGGGGAGCGTCATCCTCAACGCCCTTCGCGGCAATGTGGAAAGCCCCGGCGCTCTCATGCAGCGCAATCCGTCGACCAACATCGTGCCGGCCGGCTCGCTCGCAACCCGCTGCTCGTACCTCCTGCCGAAGGGCCAGCTCAAGAAGCGCCTCGGCTCGAACGAGCACAAGGGTCTGATGCAGTGGGACGCCGCTCAGCCGCCTGCCGTGCTTGAAGCCATGAAGACCGGCAAGCCTTATCCGATCAAGGTCTGGCTCGAGCGCTCCGGCAACAAGTTCGTCGTCAACGGCCATGCCCAGGACTGGATCGAAGGCGCGAAGAACGTGGACCTCATCGTTCACATGTTCCTCTATCCGACGTCCTTCTCCTGCTACGCCGACATTCTGCTTCCGGCTACCGAATGGCTCGAAACCAACATGCTCGTCGAGTGCATGAACTGGGTCTTCGCACGCCAGCCCGTGGCTCATGTTTGGGAAACCGAGGACGAAACGCTCTTCTGGGCGAAGCTCATCAAGAAGTGCGCCGAGCTCGGCAACGAAAACGCCAAGCGCGCCTGCGACCCGGCCTTCATGAAGAAGGACCTCGCATACTGGGATTCCATGGAAGAGCTCCTTGACGGACGTCTCTCCAACATCGGCATGACGTGGAAGGAATTCAAGGAAAAGCAGCCGTTCGCCTTCATGCCGTACGACAAGTGGAACTCCTACTACGTCTACAAGCAGCCCGACAAGAAGACGGGCCTTCCGAAGGGCTTCGGCACCCCGTCGAAGAAGCTCGAGCTTTACGGCGAGGTCTTCATCGAGCTCGGCCGCACCGGCAAGCCCTATGCGCTTGACGAAGTGCCGCCCGTCTCGGTCGACTACGATCCGTTGCCCTGGTACGCCGAACCGGCCGAAAGCCCGGTTCGCGAAATCGCGAAGGAATTCCCGCTCGTTCTCACGAACGGCCGCCTGCCGATGTATCACCACGGCACGCTTCGCAACAATCCGTACATGCGCGAGCTCTATCCGGTGCCCGAGGCATGGGTCAATCCGGTCGACGCCAAGAAGTACGGCGTGGCCCAGGACGACTGGATCTGGCTTGAATCGAAGCGCGGCAAGATCCGCGGCAAGTGCCGCGTGACCGAAGGCATCCCGGTCGGCGTCGTCTACATGGAACGCTTCTGGTTCCCGGAAACGCTCAATACGAAGACGCAGGGCTGGCGCGAGATGAACGTCAACGTGCTCTCGAAGAACGATGCGCCCTTCAACCGGGTGGTCGGCACGATCACGCTGCGCGGCTTCCAGATCCGCATCCGCAAGGCGCCCGAAGGCGCTCCCGAAGGCGTCTGGACGAAGCCCGAACAGTTTAAGGCTTGGCTGCCGCAGCCTACCGACACGACGAAGAATCCGGAGCTCTAAATCATGACACACAAGACTTTGGTAATCGACCTCGACCGCTGCATCGGGTGCTTCGCGTGCGAAATGGCATGCAAGCAGGAAAACAATGTCCCGCTCGGCGTTCACTACAACAAGGTTCTCTCGATCGGTCCGATGGGCAAGTTCCCGGACCTCAAGCAGTACTTTCTCCCGACCGTCTGCCAGCACTGCAAGGACGCGCCGTGCGTGAAGGTCTGTCCGACCGGCGCAACCTACCAGACCAAGGACGGCCAGGTCCTCATCAACAAGGAAAAGTGCATCGGCTGCAAGATGTGCATGGCCGCGTGCCCGTACGGCGCACGATCCTTCAACCCGGAAGCCAAGGTTGTTGAAAAGTGCACGCTCTGCCATCACCTCCAGGAAGTGGGCGACAAGCCCGCCTGCGTGAAGGTCTGCTGCGCGAAGGCGCGCTTCTTCGGCGACATCGATGATCCGGAAAGCGAAGTTTCGAAGGTCCTCGCTGCGGCGGGTCCCGAAAACGTCCATTCGATGCCCGACAGCGGCAACCACCCGACCGTTCGCTACATCCTTCACAAGAAGACCGGCGAATGGCAGGTGAATCCGCCGAAGATGGTTGAAGGCTGAGTGTTGGGAGGCAATGCAATGGGAAACGACTGGCTGCTGATCGGCTTTACGGCTTTCGTGCTCGCGGGCACGGGTCTTTCGGCTGCGCTTGCGGTCGGGGAGCAGAAATCCCTGCCGATCGCAGTCCAGGCGTGGGCGGCCGCGGCCGCGCTTGCGCTCCTTGCGGCGGGCGGCGCGTGCGCCGTTCTCCACCTGGGGCGTCCGGAGCTCATCTTCGGCGCGCTCGCGCATCCCGCCACCGGGATCTTCCGCGAGTTCGTGACCACGGGGCTCACGGCCGTCGTTCTCGCTGCATACCTTGCCGCACTTCTTCGCGGCGCCGAAGCCGGCACCACGCTGATGCTCGCCCGTGCGGGCGCGGTCCTCGCGCTCTGCACGGCCGCAGCCGTGGGCTCGGCCTTCTACATGCCCTGGCGCGCGGGCTGGAACACGATCGCGATCGTGCTTCCCTATGCGGGCTGGTGCGTGGCCGGCGCGGCGTTCGCGAGTGAAATTCTCTGCGAGGTTTCAGACGAATCCGATCCCATGGGCCGAAAATGGTCCATGGGGGCGGTGCTTCTCAACCTCGCATGCGCTGTAGCCTACGTGCTCGCAACGGTCGTCTCCGACGGCGCGGTTCCCGTACTCTCGCGAGTGGCGGGCGGCGACCTGACGGGACTCTTTGCCGGAGCGCTTGCCTTCGGCGCGGCGGTGCCCCTCGCATGTGCGGCGCCGGCGCGCGGCAGGCTCGCCATGGCAGCCTGCGGCTTTTTGTCCCTTGCCGCGGGCGCCGTGCTCCTGCAGTGGACCATTCAGTGCCTCGGCCTTCCGGCCTGGCAGTTCTTCGCACGATGAAGACGTGCTTCAACAACAGATATAAAGGCAGAACATCATGAACCGGAACGAAAAGTCCGCACTGCAGGAAATACTCTCCCAGCGCGAAAGCATGTACAGGCTGCTCGCCAGACTCTACAAAACCGAAGCCGATCAGGCGCTTCTTGACGGGCTCCGCAAGGCCGGCTTCCCCGAAGACGAGGAAGGGGCGCTTGGCGAAGGCTTCCGATTGATTTCCGGCTGGCTCGCAAATCCCGGGAGCGAAGATCCGGTCACCGAGCTTGCGGTCGACTACGCGCATACGTTCCTTGGCGCGGGCATTGCAGACGGTCTTGTCTCCTATCCGTTCGAATCCGTCTATACGAGTCCGGGAAGGCTCGTGATGCAGGATGCCTGGGAGGACGTCTGCAGGATCTATCTCAAGCACGGGCTTGAGCGCGGCAAGAATGCCGACATGCACGAAGACCAGATCGGCCTTGAGTGCGAGTTCATGGCGATCCTCGCGGAAAAGGCCGCAGGGGCTCTCGAAGCCGACGACGAGGCGGCTCTTGAGGCTTCGCTTGCCGAACAGCACGAATTTGTGAAAAAGCACCTTCTCAACTGGGTGCCCAAGTTTGCGGCCGACGTGACGGCCACCGCGCTTACGGACTTCTACCGCGGGCTCGCAAAGGTCACGGACGAATTCATCCGCATGGACGGCGAGCTTCTCGAAGACCTCAGCGCCTGAGAAGCGCCGCCCGTGAAGATGCGGCCGCAGGGCGCGAGTCCCCGAAGCCCCGGGCCGCTCAACATCTCATGCGCCGGCACCGGGCCGGCGCGTGCCGGAGAAGAGCATATGAAGAGACAGACCCCGGGTCCGGCCGAAGCGCCGGCAGTCAAGGACCGGATCACGAACCGACGAAGCTTCATCGCAGGCGCGGCGGGCGTGGCCGGCCTTTTTGCGCTCGGCGCCGCCGCCCGAGGCGAGACGCCCCCTCTCGTGAGGCCGCCCGGAAGCGCGGACGAGGCCCGCATGAAATCCCTCTGCCTCAGGTGCGACCGATGCCGCAGCGCCTGCCATACGGGCGCGATCGGCGTTGGCGGACTCTCCGACGGGCTGCTCGTCATGCGCACGCCCGTCATGAACTTTCACAACGGCTTCTGCGACTTCTGCCGCAGGTGCGCCGAAGTGTGTCCCACGGGCGCCATCTCCGACTTTGATCCGGAAACGGCCCGAATCGGGCTCGCGCACGTGACCGAAAGCTGCATCGCGCTTCGCACCGCGGCCTGCACGGCCTGCGAGGAAGCCTGTCCCGAAGACGCGATCACGCTCGACGCGCAGAACCGGCCCGTCGTTGATCCAGACATCTGCAACGGCTGCGGGAAGTGCGAGCAGATCTGTCCCGCCAATGTCTATCAGGCTTATCGCGGCGGTCATCTGCGCGGCATTGTCGTGCGGCCTCTGTCCGACGGCCGTCAGGGCGAAGCCGAGGGCGACGCGAAGGGAGGTCGTTTATGAAGCGAAATCAATTGACGGGCAGCGCCTCGAAGAACGCCGGACGAAAGGGTGTCGGCTCGAAGCGCATTCGCACGCTCACGGCGGCCGCCTTTCTTCTGATGACGGGCATCGGGCTTGCCTGGCACACGGGCTGGGGGACGCTTTCGTCGTTCGGCATCGGCTCGATCGCCGAAGTCTGTCCGCTCGGCGCCCTTGAGGCGATGCTCGCAGACCGCACCTTCCTTCCTCAGGCCTTCTTCGGCCTTCTGGCTGTTGCGCTCGTCGTCGCGGTCTTCGGACGAATCTTCTGCGGCTGGGTCTGTCCCGTGCCGCTTCTTCGACGCATTACCGGCATTCGCGACGTGAAGCCCGAAGGCTCGCGCGCATCGAAGTCCGCCTCCTGCACGCCGTCGGCTTGTTCGAGCTGCGGGGCGCATGCAGGGACGGATGCCGCGAAGAATCCGGGTTCGGGGCCCTTCTGGGTGCTGGGCGGCGCGCTTGCGTCGTCGGCCGTCTTCGGTTTTCCGGTCTTTTGCCTCATCTGTCCGGTGGGGCTGACGTTCGCCCTGATGATCGCGCTCTGGCGGCTTTTCGAATTCAACGAGCCGTCGCTTTCGATCGTCTTCTTTGCGGGCTTTCTGATTCTTGAAGTGTTCGTGCTTCGGCGCTGGTGCCATGCGTTCTGTCCGCTCGGAGCTCTGATGACGATTTTCGCGCGCGTGAACAAGACCTTCCGCCCTGCCGTGAAGCCTGAGGCCTGCGCTTCGGCTGCCGGCATCGACTGCCGGGTCTGCCGGGATGCCTGTCCCGAAGGACTTGATCCTCGCGGCGGAAACACGCCCTGGACCGATGCCCGCTGCACGAAGTGCCGGGCCTGTGCCGACGCCTGTCCGACGCACGCCATTCATTTCCCGGCACTTGAGAAGCGCGCGGCAGCGTTCTCCGCCGCGTCCGGCGACAATGCCGGAGCCGTAACGGTCAAGGTGAATCTTTCGAAGCGCACGCCCGAAAAGGCGCTCGCGCCTGAAGTTCGCAAGACGGGCTTTGCCGAAGTCATGCAGGGGCTGACGCTTGACGAAGCCCGTCTCGAAGCCTCACGCTGCCTGCGATGCGGCGAGTGCACGGCGGCTTGTCCGCTCCACAATCCCATCCCCGAACTCATGGCTCTGATGGCCGAAGGCCGTGCCGCCGAAGCCGGCCGGCTTCTGATCAAGTCGGGTGCGGCACCCGACATCTGCGGCCGAATCTGTCCGCAGGAGCGTCTCTGCGAAGGCGCATGCTCGCTCGGCCGTTCGGGCGAGCCCGTGGCGATCGGCGCCGTCGAACGCGCGGCGGCCGATGCGGCGCTTGCTCGAGGAACGCGGCTTGAGCGCCGCCGCCCGAAGCGCCGCGCATCCGTGGCGGTCATCGGATCGGGTCCCGCAGGGCTGGCCTGCGCAGACATGCTTGCAAGGCTCGGCGCCCGCGTGACCGTTGCGGATGCCCATGAGTCGGCAGGCGGACTTCTTGCCCACGGTATTCCGTCCTTCAAGCTTGACGGCGGCGTGCTCGAAAAACGCATGGCCG
>JAXZEJ010000143.1:0-3732 GCA_037424205.1 bacterium
GGCCTTGATGAAGCTAAATCGCTCCTTGAAAGTTAGGATGGATTCGCGCTTGTCGCCGACGAGCTGGACAAAATCCGGTCTGCTCGTCTTGATGAAGAGCTGGGTCGGTTCATACATAATGCCGCATGCGAACGATTTGATGAACTCAAGTTCACGGAGGTCGACGTGCGGATTGTAGAAATTGCCGACGTGCTGGCCTCCCTGCTGGAATTCGACAACGTTGCGGTGAATCCCTTTATCCATGCGAATGTTCTCGCCTACATGGGCTGTGTTGAGCAGGCTTCGGAGCTTTTTGAGCTGACCTATGAGCATGAGAAGGCTCGTCTCAAAACGATGCCTGAGATGCTCCGCATCATCGATGCCATGCGCCTCGCTCATAAGGTTCGAGTTGCTCTTGCCAATGAGGAGTTTGCCAAGGCCTTCAGGACCTTCAACAAAATTCCGCAGGACTTGCTCCCCGCAGACCCGCAGATCGTGCGCGACGTTGCCGAAATCCACTGCTACAGGGGTTTGGAGAAGGGTGTCGATACCAAGCTCGGAAACAAGAGCTTCGTCGAAGGGCTTGCGCTTTACGAACTTTATGAAAGGATCGGCGGCCGCAGTTCCCTCAAGGAGGAGCACCTCGCTTTTTGCTGGACTGAAATCGGCATCATGAGCAATGCGGTCGAGGTCATTGAGAGCGGGCTCGCTGCCGCTGCCGCCAATCATGACGTCGAGAGCATGACTCGCCTCTCCTTGATGGCGCAGGATTTGATCGACCTTGAAGAGCCTTTGTGCAATCTCGACGGCAAGAAGTTCTCCAGGAGGATTTCGCTTGTCGAAAGAATCGAATGGATGCGCCTCCGTTTCAGCGAAGGCGCCGACGGCGTGAGGCAGATACTGGAAAAAACGTGCCGATGGAAGCCGGAATCGATAACGAAGCTCGAGGCGGGCATCATCGCACGCGCCGCCGCCGTGGTGCTGGACAATGAACGATGCCGCCGGATCTGCGACGCCATGGGGCATGACGACGACGGCAACGTCCTGAGACTGATGTCTCTTGCACTCTGCAGCTTCTCCGATCGCAGGCACGAAGAGGCTTCGGAATTGGTGATGAAGGTGCTGAAGCTGCTCGATGACGCAGATGCGGATGCCGATTCGGCGGACATTATTGTCATGGAGTGCTTCGGAATCATCGGCGAGCAGACTATTCTTTCGAAGGACGTCAATCTCCTGTTCAATTTCTTCGATCATTGTCCCGTTATGCACGATTCGGTCATGCTTCGCATGATGGCCGCTGAAACTGTCATGAAGCTGGGCGCCGGCAATTTGCAGAGCGCTGCGAAGGCTGCCTGCGTGTTCCTTGACGGCGTGCACGAGCATGAACGCATTCCGTTGTGGCACCTTATGACGGGATCGCTCAAGCTCGCAAGCGGCGACTGCGCAAAGGCCTTGAAGATTTTCGAAGAAGGCCGGGATAAAGTTGTTGAAATGAACAAGGAGGTCGGTGAGGACCTGTTTTCGAAGGAAGACGAGCACAATCAGGAATTGCTTGAGCAGTTTGAGAGCCAGATCGACTTTGTCAAGAATGTCAAGTCGTGCGGCGGCTCGATCAGAGGCTACATGGAGCACGAGGCCAAGGCGTTCATGGAGCGCTCGGGCTTTTCCGTCCTTCGCGTGCTGAAGCAGTCGGACGGTCCCGTTCTGATGGTTTGCACGCACGAGGCCGAAAAGGGCATTGCCCGCATCGTCGCCTGCGACCGCAACAGTGTGGCCGCCAACTTCAATCCGGGCCCGGATCGTGATTCGGATGAAGAAATCCCGAACAAGGGTCGCGTTCTCTCCATTTCGATTCCGTTGACCGATGCAGCGAGAATCAAGCCGGCGGACTGGCGCGTTCAGCTTATCTGCGTCATCGGCGGACATTTGATGACGAACGACGTTGGCCTCTGCACCGAACATACGCTCCGCATTGCGGACGGCACGACATTCTCCGGCTCGAAATTCACCGGCGTCGCCATCACCAACCCGGCCAAGCTTCCGCTCCCGAAGGAAGGCGAGGCCATCGTCATTGAATTGGTTCCGCTTTACGAGGAAGAGCTCGACTATGCCTCTATCTTTACGGTGGAGAAGCTCTTCAAGCGCTTGGTAAAGATCGACTATATTCCGACGACTCGCCAACGTCAGAACGTCTGTGCCGATGGAAATTGGAAACCTCTGATTGCGAAGGAAAAGCTGCGCCCGATCGTTGAGCCGCCGCTCGGCGCCGAGTTTGCCTTCGTGAGCAAATACATTCTCCTCGAAGGCAGGGACGTCGGCTGCTTCTTCAGGCGCGACGAAGAGAGTGATTTCTCCGGATGGGTGTTCCTTGCAGAAGGCCAACGACCCGACGACGAGGACCTTGGCGAAACCATGGCCCAGACCGACCTGAACGCGGTTGCCAACTTCGCACCCTACGTCGTGCCTTGGCTTGAGGCTGCTCCTCAGTCGGCCTTCGTCCACGAAGGGAACGGCGTAATCAGACAGATCGATTACGCCGACCTGAAGTACGCCGAATCGGACTCGGCCCCTCGAATCCTCATGAGCTGATTCTTCGACATTATCCAAATAATCCCTTGACATGCGGAGCCGGATCATGAAAAGGTCCGGCTTCCTTCGTCTTCAGACCGCTTCGGATCGCCCGTCGGATAGGTGATCCGAGGCGATGGAAAAATGAAGAAAAGCCAAAAAGGTGGCTTAAACACAACAAAGTGTAAAGAGAAATTTACATAAAAGACAGTTCTATTGATCACGATCAAAAAGTGTACGAATGTCGTGTCGCGAATGCTGTTTTTGAAGGGGCTGAAAATTTAGATCGCTCGTGAACGCCTCTCCCACGTGCGTTTAGACGTGTTATAGGTTATGTGGACAAGGAAGTGTTTGACGGACACGATTCCGGGCTTCGAAAAACGGTTTTTCAGGCGTTGAATTGTGTGAAATCTAAAAGTGCTTGCGGTTCAATGCTTCTTGGGACTTGAAGACCATTACGCGATACGTAGATTAAAGTCAACATGCGCTCCTGATTGATTCTGTGCAGGTTATTTTTCGTGCAATCCCTATAGCCGTTCTTGAGCACAGTTTTCTATACTAGAGGCATCAGATTCCTAGGAGGACACATGGCTTACAAAGTCCAAACCATTGCCGGCATGACCGACACCGCCGCCCAAATCCTGATCAGCTGCGGCATCAAGTATGCCGAACAGCTTCGTGATTACCTGTGTACGCCTGAGCAGCGCGCTGAAGTGGCCGCTGAAACGGGTTGTGATGAGAAGCTCGTGCTGCGCTGGGCCAATCATTGTGACCTGATGCGCATTCACGGCATCGGTCCTCAGTACGCCGAATTCTTTGAAGCTGCCGGCGTTCCCACCATTCTCGAACTTACCAAGCGCGACCCCGAAGAACTCCTCGCCAAGCTCGAGGAAGCCAACGCCGCCAAGCCTTGGACGAAGCGCGTTCCCGCTCTTAAGGAAGTCAAGCGCTACATCAAGGACGCACAGGCTCTCCCGCCGATGATTGAGCTTTAAAAGGCAAAATCGTCAAACGTTGAATCGCCGGAATCTTCCTCGAGATTCTGGCGATTTTATACATGGCCTCAACCGACGTTTCGGCAAAAGCGAATGAGTCATCATAAAGTTGAAATCGCCGCCGGTAGCCCGTCAATTCATTGATCGTGAGGAATGCGGCCATCCTCCAAAAACGAGGCCAAAGGGTGCC
>JAXZEJ010000144.1:0-54042 GCA_037424205.1 bacterium
TTGTGAGCGTCGCCGCATGCTTGATTTCGCACGTCAGGTTCGAGACGGCATTCGCCGCGGCTGTCGAGGCGATCTCATCACTGACGTGATCAACATCGGCATCGGCGGTTCCGATATGGGACCGCATGCGGTTTACCACGCACTGCGGTCCTCTGATCCGAAGATTCGCGTACATTTTCTGTCTACTGTCGACGGCGTTTTGCTTGAACGTATTTTGGATGTCTGCAATCCGCTTACAACCCTGGTTGTTGTTTCGTCCAAGAGCTTCGGCACTCGTGAGACGCTTGTTAATGCCGCAGCGGTTGATCAGTGGCTGCTTGATCACGGCATTGTCGGCACCGACCGCAGCCGGCATATGGTGGTGGTTTCGGCCAATCCGGATGCTGCGAATCAGATGTGCCTGCCTGAGGAGAACTTCTTCCGGATATGGGATTGGGTTGGCGGCCGTTTTTCCGTTTGGGGGGCGGTGGGCCTGCCGCTCGCGCTGTCGCTCGGGCCGGAAGTCTTCCTGGAATTCCTTCAGGGGGCGGCTGAAATGGACCGCCATTCGTTGACGGCGCCTCTGGAGAAAAATCTGCCCGCGACGCTTGCCATGATTGCATTCTGGAATGCCAACCGACTTGAGATCAGCACGCAGTGCGTGCTGCCTTATGACGAGCGCCTGCGCGTGATCGTGCCCTGGCTGCAGCAGCTGGAGATGGAGTCGCTGGGCAAGAACCATACTCCCGATGGCCGCCGCATTCCCGGCCGGACCGGACAGGCGGTATGGGGTGCCAATGGCAACGAAGCTCAGCACAGCTTTTATCAGTGGCTGCGCGAGGGTACGGGGCGTGCAAGCATCGATCTCATTTGGAGCGAGATGCCCGGCCATCGCTATGCGGAACACTATCGCGTGCTTCTCGCAAACGCGCGAGCGCAGGCTGAAGCGCTGATCATGCGGGATCCCGACAATCCGTGCTTCAATGCCGTTTCGGCCATCGTCATGGATGCCGTAACGCCGCGCCGTCTCGGCGCGCTCATGGCCATGTACGAGCACAAGACGACGATGCTCGGCACGCTCTTCGGCATCAATCCTTTTGATCAGCCCGGTGTTGAGCTCGGCAAGCGCCTGAGCCGCCGCACGGAACAAGGAGAAGATCCGATGACGGCTGTAGCAGAAGAGGTGAGGTTTTAATTGAAGATACTAATCATCAAGTCTTCCTCCATGGGTGACATCATTCACGCGTTGCCCGTGGCTCATGATATTCAGAAGGCATTGCCGGATGCAGAGATTCATTGGGTTGCGGAAGAGAGCTTTCGTGAAATTCCGACGCTGGCTCCAGCCGTTTCCAAGGTTCAGGTGACTGCTTTCCGACGTTGGCGGAAGGCCATTCTCTCAGGGCCGGTTCGTGCTGAAATGTCTGCCGTGAAGAATGCGTTGCAGGCTGAAAACTATGATGTTGTGCTTGATATCCAAGGCTTGATGCGCTCGGCAATGGTTGCTCGTTGGACAGGAGTGACCGCAAAGGGTTACAACTGGGGCACGGCAAGAGAACCGTTAGCGTATTTGGCATTTGCCAGATAGCTCGATTTGACTGCGTCGTTGGGAGCTGTTCGCCGATATCGCATGGCGGCGGCACAGGCGCTTGGTTACGAGATTGATCCCGAGATGCCCGTTTTCGGTCTGAAGGCAACGGCGGAACCGTCGTTGCGGCCGGCAGGTCCTTATGCCGCGCTTGCAGTCAATACGAGCCGCGATGAAAAGCTCTGGCCAGAGGAATATTGGACGCATCTCGGTAGAAAGCTCGCTGGGGTTGGGCTTAGGAGTGTTCTCTTCTGGGGCAACGAAGTAGAGCATGAACGTGTCAAGCGCTTGGTTACGACAATTCCGGGAGCTGAAGTGGCGCCCAGAACCGGTTTGGCGTCGACGGCTTCGACTTTGGCCGAGGCAGAGTGCGTTGTTGGCGTGGATACGGGACTTGCACATTTGGGGGCGGCGCTCGGACGTCCGAGCGTTGGCATTTTCGTCTCCACTCCGACTGAAACTCTGAGGCTTGTCGGTGATGGTTCCGTGCAGAGCCTTGGCGGCATTGGACAGTGTCCGACCGTCGATGAGGTATGGAAGGCGCTTGTCTCTGTTCAGGGAGGAAGCTTGTGAAACTTACTCCGTCCATGTACCGGGCAGTGAGCGTTGTTGCGCTTCCGCTTGCCAGTCTTTATCTGATGTGGCGCTCGCGCCGTCAGCCTGCATATCGCCAATTTTGGGACGAACGATTCGCGTGGTCCAGCTTCCCGCTCAAGACCGGGAGGCCGCGTGTATGGATTCATGCCGTGAGCGTAGGCGAGACAAACGCCGCCAAGCCGTTGCTTGAGGCGATTCTCCAACGCTGGCCTGAATGCGACGTGTTGCTGACGCACATGACGCCGACGGGGCGCGAGGCGGGCGCCAAGCTCGTGGCGCTTTCCCCCGACCGCATCCATCAGTGCTATCTGCCCTATGATGCGCCGTACGCTGTCGAGAAGTTTTTTCGGCAGACTCAGCCGACGCTCGGCATCATCATGGAGACCGAGGTCTGGCCAAATCTTATGAGCGAAGCTCAGCGATGCGGCGTGCCGATGGTGCTTGCAAATGCTCGCGAAAGTGAGAAGTCTCGTGCTCAGGCAGAAAGGTTCCTTGAAGTGATGGGACCGGCGTTTGGAAGCTTTACGGCTATTCTTGCTCAGAGTGAAGAAGATAAGGTTCGTCTTGAAAGCCTTGGCGGAAGCAACGTCACGGTTTGCGGCAGCGTAAAGTTTGATATTCGTCCGAATGCTTCACAGGAGGCTGCGGCGCGCGTTTGGAAGACTTCGCTCAAACGGCCTGTTGCGCTTATCGCCTCTACTCGCCAGGGGGAGGAAGCGCCGTTTGCGAAGGCCATGGTTGCCAGACCGGAACTGCTCAAGCGTGCGCAGTTCTGGTTGGTTCCCCGTCATCCGCAGCGCTTTGACGAGGTCTATCGAGCCTTGACGGATGCGGGGCTCAAGGTTTGCCGACGTTCGAAGATTGCGGAATCGTCCGATGTCCCGGCCGATACCGATGTGGTGCTCGGCGACAGCATGGGCGAAATGAGCTTTTACTGTGCTCTGGCCGACATGACGGCCATGGGCGGCTCGTTCCAGAATCACGGTTCCCAAAACGTGATCGAACCGGCGCTTGCTGGTTCGCCTATTGTTGTGGGGCCGTCCATCTTTAATTTTCAAAAGGTCATTCGCGATGGCCTCGCCGCTGGCGCCATGGTGCAGGTTGATACGCCCGAGCAGGCTCTCGATCAGTTTGAGCGTTGGCTTGATGATCCGAAGTCCCATGTGAATGCCAGTGAGGCGGCACTGGACTTTTCGAAGCAGTATGCCGGCGCGACTCAGCGAATGATGACGATATTGGAGGTCTTGTGGCAGAAGGCACAGAAAACAGCATCCCTAACGTCGTAAGCATTGCCGGAGTGGATCCTTCTGGTGGGGCCGGCGTTCTCGCCGACATCAAGGCCATGAGCGCCTGCGGTGCCTATGCCTGCGGCGTCATCGCCGCTTTGACAGCGCAGAATACGCAGACCGTCACGGCGGTCATGCCCGTGCCTGCAACCTTCCTGAAGGAACAGCTTGATACGCTCTTTGATGATGTGAGAATCGATGCGGTCAAGGTTGGCATGCTCGGGACGGCGGAGCAGATTGAAACTGTTGCGGATGCTCTTTTGAGACGCAAGCCGCGTCATGTGGTTCTCGATCCGGTCATGGTCGCCAAGGGTGGCAGCAGGCTGCTGGCGGCCGATGCCGTCGATGCTCTGAAGGAAAGGCTTTTGCCGCTCGCTACGATCATTACTCCGAATTTGCCTGAGGCCATGTGCCTGCTTGACCGCACGGAGGAGGTGAGCGAGGAGGATTTTCCCGAGGTCGCCCGCGAGCTCTGGAGACTTCTGGGGCGCCGGGATGCTTGGGTCTATCTCAAGGGTGGTCATCTTGAGGGTGAGACTGCCGACGATCTGCTATTCAACAGCGTTGTTTCGATTCCCTTTACGGCTGAACGTGTGGCGACGAAGAATACGCATGGAACTGGCTGCACTCTCTCGTCCGCCATTGCGGCCTATTTGCCGCAGTCGGCTGATGTTCCCGAGGCTTGTCGTCGCGCCAAGGAGTATCTGACGGGGGCTGTTAGACACGCTGATGAACTTGCTGTCGGCATGGGTCACGGCCCGACGCACCATTTCTGGCGTCTTTGGAATGAGAGTGTGTAAAAAAATGTAACAGACTCTTGACTGGCTTTGCCGGAATCTGCATAATCTCAATCCTCAACGGCGCATTAGCTCAGTCGGTTAGAGCAGAGGAATCATAATCCTTGTGTCCGCGGTTCGAGTCCGTGATGCGCCACCAGATTTCAAAAGCCCCGCCTTCTCACTTGAAGCGCGGGGCTTTTTTCTTTCCAGGACCGCCGAACGTGTTTCGGCGGCAGTATTCATCGTCACCGGATCTAAACCGTGCAAGCGAAAAAACTCTATCTGCGCAGCTTTGGCTGCCAAATGAATGATTACGACAGCGGCCGCATCGCCGATCTTCTCAATGCCGAAATGGGCTATGAGCGCACCGATGTGCTTGAAGAGGCTGATCTGGTAGTTGTCAATACCTGCTCTATCCGAGAAAAGGCGCAAGAAAAAACTTTTTCCGATCTTGGCCGCATTCGAGAGGCCAAGAAGAATCGCCCGGGCATGTTGATTGCCGTTGGTGGCTGCGTAGCCAGCCAGGAAGGTGAAAACGTCATTCGCCGTGCTCCCTGCGTCGATGTGGTTTTTGGACCGCAGACCCTGCATCGTTTGCCTGCCATGCTACGCGCTTGCGTTGAGACGGGGCGTCCTCAGGTTGACGTGAGTTTCCCCGAAATTGAAAAGTTCGATCATTTGCCCGCGCCCAAGGCGCAGGGCGCCGCAGCTTTCGTTTCGATCATGGAAGGCTGTTCCAAGTATTGCTCCTACTGCGTCGTGCCTTATACGCGAGGCGAGGAGATTTCGCGTCCCATGGTTGACGTTCTCCTGGAGGTTGCTCAGCTTGCCGATCAAGGTGTCAAGGAGGTGACGCTTCTTGGTCAGAACGTGAATGCATATCGCGGAACAATGCCCGACGGCTCGATCGCTGATTTTGCGCTTTTGCTCGATTACGTTTCCGAAATAGATGGCATTGAGCGCATCCGCTATACGACGAGCCATCCGCGCGAATTCTCTCAGCGAATCATCGATGCTTACGGTCGCTTGCCTAAGCTTGTCAATCATGTGCACTTGCCCGTGCAGGCGGGTTCTGACCGCGTGCTGGCCGCCATGAAGCGCGGCTATACCGCCGCCGAGTATGTCGAGATCGCGAGGAAGCTTCGCGAGTTGCGTCCGGAAATCTCGATTGCCACTGATTTCATTGTGGGCTTCCCGGGCGAGACGGCGGAGGATTTTGAGGATACGATGAAGCTTGTCGAGGAAGTGGGCTTTGACGCAAGCTTTTCCTTCATTTATAGCCCGCGTCCGGGGACGCCCGCTGCTCGTCTGCCCGACGATACGCCTTATGACGTCAAGTTGGCTCGCCTGCAGCGCCTGCAGGCTGTGATTGAGGAAAATGCCACTCGCATCAGCGAGAGCATGCTCGGCACGGAGCAGCGAGTGCTAGTGCTCGGTCCTGCACGCAAGGGCGAGGGATTCCTTATGGCGCGTACGGACAACAACCGTATCGTGAATTTCGAAGGACCGCTTTCGCTTGTAGATACTATGGTGCGTGTTAAAGTGACTGATGTGTATCCGCATTCGCTTGGCGGACAACTTGTGGACTGATTCCGACTTATGGCTAGTGAAAAGACTGTGCAGCCCGAAACGCTGCGCTATTCCGCTGATGCGGGCAATGCCGAACTATCCGCTCTTTGCGGGCCGCTCGACGAAAATTTAAGGCAGATCGAGACGATTCTTAATGTGCGAATCAATCGCCGCGGGGATGTGTTTCGCGTTGCCGGCGATTTAGATGCCGCCCGCCGCGCCGTTACGGCGCTCGCAACGCTGATGACTCGGGTCAAGAGCACTGGCGAGGAGCTGAGCGTCGATGATATTCAGTGGCACTTCGTCGGTCGTGACGACGAGTATCGCAGCGGCGCAGCTTCCGACCAGGAAGGTGTCGTGGATTCCGTGGATCTCAAGGTTCGCCGTCGCGATCTCCAAGGGCGCACGCCTAATCAGCGCCTTTATCTCAAGGCCATCATGGGGCATGACATCAGCTTTGGCGTGGGGCCTGCAGGCACCGGCAAGACGTTTCTTGCCGTTGCTGCGGCAGTCGATGCCTTCGAGCGCGGAACAGTCGAACGAATCGTGCTGACGCGCCCGGCTGTTGAAGCTGGCGAGCGTCTCGGTTTCCTTCCAGGCGACCTGACACAGAAGGTTGATCCGTATCTTCGTCCGCTTTATGACGCGCTTTTCGATCTGATGGGATTCGAAAAGTCACAGCGTCTCATGGAGCGACAGTCGATAGAGGTGGCGCCGCTGGCTTATATGCGAGGCCGTACGCTTAACAATGCATTTGTGATTCTTGACGAGGCTCAGAATACGACGCCGGAGCAGATGAAGATGTTTCTTACGCGTATTGGCTTTGGTTCCAAGGCTGTGATTACGGGCGACGTGACTCAGATCGATCTTCCAAAGGGGATTCCGAGCGGTCTCAAGCATGCGGTCAAGATTCTTGATGGTGTTCGCGGGATTGCAATCACCCGATTTACGTCCAAGGATGTGGTGCGTCATCCGCTGGTTGCGCGTATTGTTGATGCTTATGAAGAGGCGGCCAAGAAGGAAGAACTGGCGGCCAGGATTGGAAAAGAGGTGAAAGAATGAGCGATCTTGAAGTGAAGTTTTCTTTTCAGAACGCAGCTGCCTTTCCGCAATTGCCGTCGCGTTCTGTGATGGTTCGTTGGATGACTCGCGCTTGCGAGCGTCCTGCGATGATGACGGTGCGCTTTGTCGATCAGGACGAAGGTTACGAGCTCAATCATTCGTATCGTCACCGCGACTATGCAACCAATGTTCTGACGTTCAACTATACGACGGAGCCTGTCGTGGCTGCTGACGTGGCGATTTGCGTGCCTGTTGTTGAACGTGAGGCGGCGGAGCAGAACAAGGAGTTCCGCGCCCATCTTGCCCATCTGCTTATCCATGCGGTTCTGCATGCGCATGGTTATGATCATATTACGCAGGAGGAGGCGGAGGTCATGGAGGCTCGTGAAACCGAACTTATGCTTTCTCTCAAATTTCCCAATCCGTACAGTGATCGCATCGGTATGGTGCACGACTGATTTTCAAAAGCAAAACAGGCAGTTTTGGCAGATATGTCCAGCTCTTCAGAACCACCCAGTCCGACCTTGGGCCGGACGATTCTTGACCGTCTGACCTCCGTCTTTCATGAAGACGAATTGAGGGATCGGACTGACGTGCTTGAAGTTCTTAGCGAAGCTCGTCGCCGCAATGTAATTGATGATGAGGCGTTTTCCATGATGGAGGGCGCAATGGCCGTCTCGGAGATTCGTGCAAGCGATCTGATGGTTCCGCGGTCTCAGGTGGAGGCCGTCGATTTTTCCGAGCCGCGCGAGGTATGGCTACCTCGTCTCATTGCTTCGGGACACTCTCGTCTTCCTGCAGTCAAGGATGATCTGGACAACGTGCTGGGCATTTTGCATGCAAAGGATCTTCTGCAGATTCTTATGAATCCGGAAATTGATCCGAAGACGCTTTTGCGTCCTGCCCGTTTTATTCCTGAAACCCAGCCGATCAACGTTCTTTTGCGCGATTTCAAGGAGACGCGGAGTCATCTGGCACTTGTCATTGACGAATTTGGCAGTATTTCCGGCCTGATTACCATTGAGGATGTTCTCGAGCAGATTGTCGGCGACATTTCAGATGAGTTCGACCATGACGACGAGAGCGGCAACATCATTGCGGATGGTGAGGATCGATGGAAGGTCAAGGCTTTGACGTCCATCGAACAATTCAATGAGTACTTCAAGTCGAACTTGAAGGATCAGTATTGCGAGACTATCGGCGGACTTGTGACCGATCGGTTTGAACATGTGCCGCATACGGGCGAGATTATTGAGGAGGGGGGATTCCGCTTCCGCATTCTTGGCGGTGATGATCGTCAGGCTCGATTGCTGAGTGTCGAAAGGATCAAGTAGCGTGAGCGAGACGCCGCATTGGTGGAGTCGAAGGCCTGAAACGGCGGGTGCGCTTGCAGCTTTGGGTGCCGGACTCCTTTTTGGAACGGGGTTCGATCCGCTCGGCTGGCAGTGGGTGTCGCTCCTTGCCTTGGTCGGATTCTTTCTTGTTTTTGCGGCTCGTCCTACGCCTGCCTGTGCTGCTTGGGCGGGCTTCCTCTTCGGACTCGGGTGGTTCGTGCCGGGACTTTCCTGGACGATGAACTCGATTGCCGTTTACGGACGGCTGCCTTGGGCGGTCGCGGCCGCAGCGCTTTTCGCTCTGGGAGCCGTGCTGTCGATTTTTCCCGCCTGGGCTTGTTGGCTGGCAAAGAAGATCGGCGGAGGCCAGTTGGCTGTGGAACTGCCGGCGCTTGCGGGACTTTGGACCATTGCAGAATGGCTCCGAGGTGATGCGTTGGCCAATTTCGGCTGGTTGACGCCTGGGTATGCCGTTATTGATACGCTGTTTGCCGGATGGGCGCCGCTCGGAGGCATATATGCGGTTACGCTCGCTCAGCTCCTCTTCGCTGCGCTGGCGGCAGTAGCGCTCAGCTGCAGGCTAGCCTGGCTGGCAGTGCCCGTGATTGTTGCGGCACTTGTGGCCTGCATCGGCCAGACTTCCAGAATGCATGCATGGTCGGAGCCGTCAGCTACGGTTGATGTTCGCATCCTTCAGCCGGCGCTTCCAGTGGTGGATGCCTATACGCGCGCCAATCCGGCGGAACGTCTTGCCGCGCTATTTACTGATGCCTTCAAGCCCTGGCCGGTTTCCGATCGGCCGCGTCTTCTTCTGACGCCCGAGGGCATAGTGAACGTGCCAGTCAGTCGTTTGGACCGTGAAGCTGCCGGCAATCTTGTGCTTTTGCAGGAAAAGGCTGAAGCTCGCGTGCTTTTCAATGGTTTTCGAAAAGACGGACGGCGTTTTTTCAATACCTCGTTTGTTCTTGATGAAGGGCAGATCGTCTACAAGCTTGATAAGCGTGAGCTCGTGCCTTTTGGCGAATATGTCCCTGCTGGCTTCCGTTGGTTCGTCGATATGATCGGTATTCCGATGGCCGATTTGACGAAGGGTGACGAAGTTCAGCCGCTCTTTTCACTGGGGAGCGCCGATGCCGGCATTCTCATTTGCTATGAAAATCTTTACGGCAGTGTGGTTCGCTCCTTTTGGCAGTCTCGTTCGCCGGACTTTTTGATTGTTACTTCCAATCTCGGGTGGTTTGGTCATGCCGTGCTCGGACAGCATCTGACGATGACCCGTATGCGCGCGATGGAAAGTGCAAGGCCGATTGTGAGCGTCAGCAATACGGGAATGAGTGCAGTC
This sequence comes from bacterium, assembly GCA_037424205.1. Taxonomy (GTDB): domain Bacteria; phylum Pseudomonadota; class Gammaproteobacteria; order Burkholderiales; family Burkholderiaceae_F; genus Sutterella. The sequence continues at coordinate 9,534 of JAXZEJ010000144.1, forward strand.
GTCAATTCGAAGGGGGAGGTGGCACTCATGCTCAAGACTGAAGGCTCCGATTCTGCGACTGTTCCTCTTCTCGGCGCCGCGGGCAGTCCTACGCCCTATGTCCGAACGGGCAATTGGCCCGCCTTGCTCCTTGCGCTTATTCTGGCGTTGAGCGCGATCCCCGGACGCTTAGGGCAGACCAGTATTCGAGCGGGTAGAGCAAAGGGCTTATAATTAAGTCTTTGGGCCTCTTTTCCATAGGAAAGGGGGAACTCCCTCATTTTTTGAATCAACAGGCGCCGACAAGAATCGGCGGCATAGAGAATGATTACCTTTCAGGAAGTAATCCTGCGCCTGCAGGAATATTGGAACCGTCAGGGCTGTGCTTTGCTGCAACCGATCGACTTGGAAGTCGGTGCTGGCACGTCTCACACTGCGACCTTTCTGCGGGCTCTGGGGCCGGAACCCTGGCGTGCCGCCTATGTTCAGCCCTCTCGTCGTCCGAAGGACGCCCGCTATGGTGAAAACCCGAACCGTTTGCACCAGCATCACCAGTTTCAGGTCGTTCTGAAGCCGGCCCCGACGAACATCGTCGATCTTTATCTGGGCAGCCTTCGCGCACTCGGCATCGATACGGAAGTCAACGACATTCGTTTCGTTGAGGACAACTGGGAAAACCCGACGCTGGGCGCCTGGGGCCTTGGTTGGGAAATCTGGATGAACGGCATGGAAGTGACGCAGTTCACGTACTTCCAGCAGGTTGGCGGTCTTGAGTGCAAGCCGATTACCGGTGAAATCACGTACGGTCTTGAACGTCTGACGATGTATCTGCAGAATTGCGACAATGTCTTCGACCTCGTCTTTACGACGTGGACCGATCCGGACGGCAAGGAACGCAAGCTTACCTACGGCGACGTTTTCCACCAGAACGAAGTCGAACAGTCCATCTACAACTTCGAAGCCAGCGACTGCGAAAAGCTTCTCAAGCAGTTCGACTACTTCGAAAGCGAAGCAAAGCGCCTGATGGATCTCAATCTGGCTCTGCCCGCCTATGAAATGGTGCTCAAGGCCGGCCATACCTTCAACCTTCTCGACGCCCACGGCGCCATCTCCGTGACCGAACGCGCCGCCTACATCGCCCGCATTCGCAACATTTCCCGCTCTGTGGCTCAGAGCTACTACGATTCCCGTGAACGTCTGGGCTTCCCGATGCTCGCCAAGTCCGCGAAATAATGCGAGTGGAGGAAAAGAAGAAAATGACGAATTTGCTCGTTGAACTGCAAACTGAAGAACTCCCGCCGAAGGCTCTCGAAAAGCTTTCCGAAGCCTTTGCCGCCGGCGTCGAACAGCATCTCAAGAATCGTGGCTTCCTCGCCGAAGGTTCCGTCACCACGGCATACGGCTCTCCGCGCCGCCTTGCCGTGCACATCACGAACGTCCTTGAAAAGAGCCCCGATGAAGCTTTTACTCAGAAGCTTGTTCCGGTGCGCGTTGGCATTGCTGCCGACGGTTCCGCTACGCCGGCTCTCGTCAAGAAGATGAATGCTCTTGGCATTACGTGCGATCTGGCTGATCTCAAGCGCGTCAACGACGGCAAGAACGAACAGCTCGTCTTTGAAGGCGTTCGCCCGGGCATTACGCTCGCTGAAGGTCTTCAGACTGCGCTGGACGCCGCCGTCAAGAATCTCCCGATTCCGAAGGTCATGACCTATCAGCTTGCCGACGGCGAAACGACGGTTTCCTTCGTGCGCCCGGTCAAGCATCTCACTGCTCTCTATGGCGATTCGGTCGTTCCGGTCAAGCTTTTTGGCCTTGATGCCGATCGCATCACGCGTGGCCATCGTTTCCATACGACGGAACCGGTTACGCTTTCCTGCGCCGACGCTTACGATGCTGAGCTCAAGGCTGCCAAGGTTATGCCCTGCTTTGCCGAACGCCGCGAACTGCTTCGCCAGCTCCTGACGGAGCGCGCCGCTCAAATCGGCGGCACGGTCATCATGCCGGAAGACCTGCTCAACGAAGTGACTGCTCTTACCGAATGGCCGGTTATTTATGAAAGCGAGTTCGAAGAAGAATTCCTCGCTGTTCCGGAAGAATGTCTCATTCTCACGATGCAGCTCAATCAGAAGTACTTCGCGCTTCGTGACGCTGAAGGCCGTCTGATGAATCGCTTCCTCCTTGTCTCCCAGCTCGAAGCCAAGGACGGCGGTGCCGCCATTTCCGCAGGTAATGCCCGCGTTGTGCGCGCTCGTCTTGCCGATGCCAAGTTCTTCTATGATCAGGACCGTCAGGAAAAGCTCGAAACCCGTGTCGACGGTCTCAAGCATGTCGTTTATCACAATAAGCTCGGCAGCCAGGCCGAACGCATGCTTCGCGTCAAGGCGATGGCCGGCTTCTTTGCCGATCTGATTGGTGCCGATCGCGCCAAGGCTGAACGTGCCGCCATGCTTGCCAAGGCTGACCTTCGCACGCTGATGGTCGGCGAGTTCCCGGAACTTCAGGGCATCATGGGCGAGTACTACGCTAAGTACGACGGCGAAGCCGAGGAAGTGGCTCTTGCCATTCGCGAGCACTACCAGCCGCGCTATGCCGGCGACGCCCTGCCGTCTACGCCGGTGAGCCTTGCTTGTGCTCTCGCTGACAAGATGGAAACCCTTGTTGGTCTCTTCGGCATCGGCCAGATGCCGACCGGTGAAAAGGATCCGTTCGCACTTCGCCGCCATGCCCTTGGCGTGCTTCGCATGCTCATCGAAAAGGCTCTGCCGGTCAGCCTCAATACGTTGATTGATGCTGCTTGGGAAGCCGAAAAGACCGTTCCGGGCGTGAGCGACCATCGTGAAGAACTTCGTCAGTTCTTCCAGGATCGCCTCCGTGTCATGCTTCGCGATGCCGGCTACACCACGCTTGAAGTGGATGCCGTGCTTGCTCTGAATCCTGAAAAGCTTGACGAACTTCCGAAGCGTCTTGCTGCCGTCCGCGCCTTCATGGCTCTGCCGGAAGCTGAGGCTTTGACCGCTGCCAACAAGCGCATCGGCAACATTCTCAAGAAGATCGAAGGTGAAGTTCCGACGGTCGTCAACGAAGCTCTTTTTGTTGAAGATGCCGAAAAGCAGCTTTTTGCTGCCATCAACGATGTTGAACCCAAGGCCATGAAGTGCTTTGCCGCAGGCGAATACGAGCAGATGCTCGCGACGCTCGCGGTGCTTCGCGGTCCGGTCGACAACTTCTTCGACAACGTCATGGTCAACGCCGAGGATCCGGCCCTGCGCGCTACGCGTCAGGCTCTCCTCAAGCGTCTCTATGACGTCATGAACAAGGTTGCTGAAGTCGCTCGTCTCGCCAAGTAAGCGAACCGTACTCAATCGGCCTTTTAAGGGCCGTTGAACAGGGATCCAAAACGGTATGATTTCGTTTTGGATCCTTTTTTTCCCCGGTTTCCTTGCCGGACGTGCCGATATGAACCTTCTCCGAGGCTGGCTCTTCTACCTTGTCCTGAGCCTTTCGATTCTCATTCTTACGGTCTGTGTGTTGGGCACGGCGCCGTTTACGAGCGTGAAGTGGCGTTACGAAGCCATCTGTCGTCCATGGGCCAAGCTTGTGCTTTTTTGGCTGCGCGTTATTTGCGGCATCAAGCTCGAAATGAAGGGCTTGGATAATCTTCCGTCTGCTGATACGCAGGCGGTTGTGTTGATGAAGCATCAGTCCGCCTGGGATCCGTTCTGGCTCGGTGCTTATTTGCCTGCGCCTGCGTGTTTCCTCTACAAGCGCTCCATCAATTGGATTCCGTTCCTCGGCTGGGTGGTCTGTGCCATGGACATGCTTGCCGTTGATCGAAGCAAGGGCCGTTCCGCATTTGAATCCTTCATGAAAAAGGGGCCTGAAAAGCTTCGCGACGGCTTCTGGATCAGCCTTTTTCCAGAAGGTACTCGCGTCCCGCCCGGAGAACATGTGCGCTATAAGACGGGCGGCGCCCGCTTCGCTTGTCATACGGGTACGCCCATCGTGCCGGTTTGCCACAATGCCGGCCATTGCTGGCCGAAAAACTCCATTGCTAAGTATCCGGGAACAATCACGGTGAGTGTTGGTCCTGTCATTGAGACAAAGGGCCGGGAGCCGCACGAAGTGACGGCTGAAGTCGAGAAGTGGATCGAGACTGAGCTGGCGCGAATAGATGCCTAGCCTTTTTGAACGCTTTTTTATAAGCGCATCCCAAAAGCGCATCGTGCTCGAAGAGAATAGCGGACAGATTGAATATCTTCTGAAGCCATCCAAACGGTGCAAACGGCGCATCATTCTTCGCTATGACGAAAGACTTGAGCTTTCGGTTCTGACAGTGCCTTATGGTGCCGTCGATCTTCACCAGGCGGATGATTTCGTTCGAGAGAAGCAGGATTACATCCGGCGTCAGCGAGAGCTGGTGCGGCGACGTGCGCAATTGCGGGAGAACTTGTACAGGAATGTTCAAGGTTCGGGCGGAGTTGTCGTGTACCGCGGGGAATTATGCGCATTGCTTCCGGATCCCGCGGCGAGAAGGTCTTATGTCGAGAGGGGAAAAAAAGTTTGGAATCTTCGCCCAGCGCTATCTCCGGATTGCTCTGAAACTGAGTTCAATATTGCCATGCTCGCCCTTTTAAAGGAGCAGGCCAAGGTTGTGCTAGGGGAACTGATGGAGGCGTTTCGCGGGACAGCAAGAGTCTGGCCTGCATCTTGGAAACTCTCAAGTGCCAGGACGCGTTGGGGATGTTGTACAGCGCGGGGCACGATTCGGCTTTCTTGGAGACTGATCTTTCTGAACGATGAAATCTCTTCCTATGTGATTGCTCACGAGCTGGCGCATCTCGTGCATCTCAATCATTCGAAGGCTTTTTGGGATGAGGTGGAGAGGCTTTGCCCGAACTGGCGCGCTTTGCGCGCCAAGCTCAAGGCTGTAGGGCAGTTGCCCGACTTTGAGAAGGCCGGGCAATGAGAGTTAGACGGCGTCGGTGTGATGCGGCAGTCGGGCTGCTTCGCGTGCAAGACGCACGAATGCTGCTACGTCGAGTGTTTCGGCGCGAGCGGCGGGATTGACGTCCGCGCGTTCGATCGCGGCATCGTCCATGAGTGTGGAAAGAGCGTTGCGCAGTGTTTTGCGTCGCTGTTGGAAGGCGAGAGCGACCACTTGGGAGAAGATCTCCATGTCGACTTCAGGAAGCGATTCGACAGGGCGCGGCACCATGCGAACAATAGAGGACGTGACCTTTGGGGGCGGGACAAAGGCGCCGGGCGGCACATCGAAGAGCTTGTGCATGACATAGCGATACTGAAGCATCACGCTCAGACGGCCGTAGGTCTTGCTGCCGGGTTCGGCGACCATGCGGTCGACCACTTCACGCTGAAGCATGAAGTGTTGGTCGATGACGCGGTCTGCGGCGCTCATGAGCGCGAAGAGAAGCGGCGACGAAATGTTGTAGGGCAGATTGCCGATGATGCGAAGTCGGCGATTTTCGAGAACCGTCGTCCAGTCGAGCTTTAGCGCGTCGGCTTCAATGAGCGTCAGCTCATCTGGGGAGAATTGTTCGCGCAGGAACTGCGCCAGATCGCGGTCGATTTCAACGGCAGCCTCATGACCGGCGCAGGCGATAACTTCGCGCGTAAGCGCGGCCTGGCCCGGGCCGATTTCAATAAGAGCGTCGCCCGGCTTAGGGTCGATGCCGCGCACGATGCGCTCGATCCAGTGGCGGTCATGAAGGAAGTTCTGACCGAAGCGTTTGCGGGCTTTGTGCCCTTCAAGCCATTCTTGTTTCACGGTTCTTGGATAAAAAGTGTGCGAGTTGGAGGGCGGAAAGCATGCTCATGTGATCCGCTTTGCCTTGCCCGGCGATGTCGAGCGCGGTGCCGTGGTCGACCGAGGTCCGGATATAGGGAAGACCTAGCGTTACGTTGACGCCCTCGGTGAAACCTACGTGCTTGAGGACCGGCAGTCCCTGATCATGATACATGCAGAGCACGGCATCGTAGCGATCCCAGTGGCCGGGCACGAAAGCCGTGTCGGCAGGCACAGGACCATCGGCTGAAATGCCGCGGTTGCGGGCGCGTTCAAGCGCCGGAATGATGGTGTCGATTTCCTCATGCCCGATGTGGCCGTTTTCTCCTGCATGGGGATTGAGGCCGGTGACGAGAATGCGGGGAGAGACAAAGCCGTAGTCGTGCACGAGCGCCTTGTAAAGCGTGTCGAGCACTTCGTCAAGCAGTTCGCCCGTGATCGCCGCAGAGAGCTTGGCAATCGGAAGATGAGTCGTTGCAAGAGCAACCTTCATGGCATCCGTTCGGGCATTCGACGTGAGCAACATGACAACTCGCTTGACGTGGCAAAGATCCTGAAAGAACTCTGTATGCCCCGTAAAAGGCGTGCCGGACTCGATGATGATGCTTTTCTGGACGGGAGCCGTGACGATGGCATTCCAATCGCCTGATGCGGCGCCTTCATGTGCCGTGCGCAGAATGTCGAGCACATAGCTGGCATTGCGCACGTCGAGCCTGCCCGGTTGAGCTGGGGCTCGAAGCGGCACATGGCGGATCGTGACGTGCTCAGGCAGAGGCCAGCAAATCCCGAGGCGTTTGGCCTCGGATTCAAGCAATGTACGGTCGCCGATCAGGACGATCGGGTCGGACACGACGGCGGCGGCCTTGAGCGAGACTTCCGGTCCAATGCCGGCGGGCTCGCCAGTTGTGATGGCAACGGACCGGGGTTCAGTCATGGCGGATCTCAGTAGTGATTGTCGCGGATTTCAACGTAGGCGCGGTCGCGGAGCTCGCGTTGCCAGTTGTAGACGGCTTCGCCGAGCTTCTTCTCGCGAAGCTGCTGGCGAGCGGCAATGCGCATGCGCTGCGGGTTGCCGTTCTTTTCCATGCGGCGCTCGATCACCTGAATAAGGTGATAGCCGAACTGAGACTTGATCGGTTCGGAGACTTCGTTGGGCTTGAGCGAGTTCATAGCCTTTTCGAATTCGGGAACCGTGTCGCCGGGCTGGAGCCAGCCGAGATCGCCGCCGCGCGTTGCGCTGTTGTCAACGGAGTGCAGGCGAGCCATCGTTGCAAAGTCGGATTCGCCTGCATCGATGCGGCGCTTGATGTCATTGAGGCGATGGATGACTTCGCCTTCAGGCGTGATGTCGCTCACCAGCATCAGAATGTGGCGTACATGGGTCTGCTCGACCGGACCGCCGGCGAGCTTGAACTGAACGCCGTCGCGAGTGTCGGAGACGGACATGACGTCCCATGCGTCCTTGAGCCTGATGACGTAGACGCCCTTCTTGGGGGATTCCTTGAGCACTTCAGCGGCGGCGTTGGGAAGCGACTGCAGGCTGTGCCAGCCGATGTCGCCGCCCTGAAGCGCGTCGGAGGCGCGGGAATATGTGGCGGCGAGCATGCCGAAGTCTTCGCCGGAGCGGGCGCGCTGAGCAATATCTTCAGCGTGCTTCTTGAGCGTGTCGGTGTTGTCGGGATGGTCGATCGGAATCAGAATGTGCTGAATGTGAAATTCGGTCGTGTTGCCCGACGTGAAGCCGGCCTGTTCGGCGAGGTAGGCGTCGATTTCGCTTTCCGGAATCTGGATCTTGGCGTCAACTTCGCGTTCACGCAGGCGCTGCGTTGTGATTTCGTCGCGAATTTCTTCTCGGAAGGAGGAGAACGAAACGCCGTCAACCAACAAGCGCTGGCGGAGCTGGTCGACGGAGAGATTGTTCTGGCGGGCGATCTGCTCGATGGAGGCGTTTACCATCTGATCGTCGATGCGAATGCCGGTTTCGCGGGCGCGTTGCTTGATGGCGCGTTCGAAGATGAGGCGTTCAAGCACCTGGGCTCGAAGCTGTTCCAGAGGCGGGAGCTGGATGTTCTGGCGGCGCAGGTTGATGGCCACGCCGTGCGTGCGCTCCTGAAGCTCGCGTTCCGTGATGACATCATTGTTGACGACGGCCACGATGCGGTCGAGTTCGATGACGTCGGCCTGAGGCTGAACGGCGCGCGCTGTTTCCGAAGATTCTGCTGCGGGTTCGGCGGCGCAGGCGGTGCCGAAGGCGGCCATGCTCATCATGAGCACGGCAATGGTCTTGATCTTATTCATAGTAATCGTACTGTCCAATCTTGTCGGGAACCTGCGTGGTGGTCTGGTAACCCTTGATGTTCCGCTTGAGTTCGGCAAGCGGGCTTGTGCCAATACTACCCAAGCCGTTGAGCTCGAGTTGTAAGAAGAAGTTGGTTTCATCGGTGTTGGAGGCTGTTGTGTAGCGCTGTGCGGCAACACGAAGCGTCCAGCAGTCGTGCAGGTACTCGATGCCGCCGATCATTTCGATCGGCTTTTTCTGCAGGAGCGAATAGTTGTAGCGGAAGAGGCCGAAGAGACGGTTCGTGATCGGCCACTGGACCGCAAGATCGACCTGCTTGATGTAGTCGTTGTGGTAGTCGGTATAGTCCTGCTCAGAGGAGTAGTTGTAGCGATAGTACAGGCCGACGAGGGTCATCGGACGCGGCTGCCACTTGATGCCTGCCTTGGCTTTGATCCAACGGCTTTGCGCCGAGGAATACTGGCCGCTTACGTCGGTCGTAATCGAACGCGTCAGGCGCGCGCCAACGCTCGCGAGCAGATCGCTTCGCACATCGTTGCGAAGCGGGCTTTCGGTTGTTGCGTTGCCGGGAGCGTAGAAATTGACTCTCTGGTCCGAGAAGTAGTAGCGCTGGCCCAAGCTGGCACGGAAGAGCTCAAGACCGCTCGCTTTGTCGATGTAGCGCGTCGTAAGCGCGGTCGTGAGCTGATTGGCTTCGCTAACTCGGTCATAGCCGGAGAAGATGTTTTCCGAGAAGAGCGTTGCAAGGTTCAAGTCTGCGATCGACGTGTCGAAGACAGGCAGGTTGTCCTGATTATGGTACGGAACGTATGCGTAGTAGATGCGCGGCTCAAGCGTCTGATATGCGTTGCGGCCGAACCATGCCGTGTCTCGATCGAACACGAGTCCGCCGTCGAGGCTGAACATCGGCGTCGTGCGGTGAGGATTCTTGTCGGTGAACTGCTCCTGTGCGCGATCGAGGTTTCTGAGCTGGTACCAGGTGCCGAGGAGGGTGCCCTTGGGCACGACGAACCAACCGGCGCCGCGGAGAGGATAGGAGACGGTTTGTTCAAATGCAACGCGGTCGCCGGTGACGTACGTGGGATGTTCGAAGCGGGAGGCTTCAATGGTCGTGCCGATTTCGAAGCCATGAAAGTTCCCGTTGTATCCGTTGAACGTGATCTGCGGAACTCGCTCGTAAGGCTTGTAGTAGCCCACGTCCTCGGTATTGAGGGCTTGATTCTTCTTGATGTTGACGGAAGTGTTCCAGTACGTGTCGTCGTAGCGCAGGGCGTATTCCTGCGGGAGAACGGACTCGGAAGACTCCCGGATGTTGCTCGAGAAGTCTGCGATGTAGTTGTCGTCGGAAACGCGGTTGTAGTCGATGAAGGCGCTCAGCTTGTCGTGGCGCCAGTTCATGTCGACATGCAGACTGGAACGGCTGTCGTCCGTCGTCTTGTCGTCGGGCATGAGCGTGTAGTCGACAGTCGTGCTGAAATTGTTGTAGAGGAATCGAGCTTCAGTGTCGAGCATGACCCCGCGCTTGGTCATCATGCGGGGAGTAAGCGTCAGGTCGTAGTTGGGCGCGAGATTGAAGTAGTAGGGCACCGCAAGGTCGAGGCCGCGCGTAGAACTCATGCCGAAGGTCGGCACCAGAATGCCGGAGCGTCGATCTCGGGTCACCGGGAAAGAGAGCCATGGCGTGCCGAAAAGGGGAACACCCATGAAGGTAAGCGTGGCGCCCTTGCCGGTGGCTGTCTGGTCGTACTCGTCGATCTCGAGCTCATCCATCTTGATGAACCATGCTTCGTCGTCTCGCTTGCAGGTCGTGATCTTAGCGTCTTCAAAGATGGTCGACTCGCCCGAAATGAAGCGGATGTTTTTAGCGCAGCCTCGGATGTTTCGAGGGGCGTATTCGTATTCGGCGTCTTCCATGTCGCCCGTGCGCGGAGAGATCTTAAAGCGCATCGAGGGACCCGAGAAGGAGGCGCCCTGATGCGAGATGCGTGCATTGCCGGCGGCTTCGACCTCATCGGTCTCGTGCGTATAAGTGATTCGATCTCCCTTTAGGACGGTGCCGCCTCGACGAATTTCTGCATTTCCGTAGAGATGAAGCTGATCTTCGGGGTTACCTTCAATGCGGTCGGCGGACACAAAGCTTGCGGCGTCCGAGTCGGGTGTCGCGCGCGACGGATCGAGCGTCGTCACGGATTCGAGAGACACCACGCTGCCAGTCTGGGCGGCCGACGCAATGGAGGTTTGAGCCATGGCGGCCAATGCAATGCTTACGCTGATCGCAATCTGTCGGGTGCGCGGGAGAGACATGAAATAGCAGTGAGAGTGACAGCCTGGGGGCAGGCCTATAAAATGACGTCAAGACAATTGAAGGATTATAAAGCCCCGACATTCCATCGGGGCGCCGGAGAGTCCATAAAATCCCTGCAGGCTCCACATCCTTCGGCACTAGAGGACGACGAAAAACATGACGAACGGTGCGGAAGCTTCCGCCTTCGAACAGTGGCTCCAGAGCATTGCCCCGAAATATCAGCTCGATCTGACGACGGTAAGCCGCGCCGGTAAGGACGCGGGCTTTCGGTCCTATCACAGAATCGCGGCGGCCAACGGCCGCACCTATATCGCCATGAATGCCGAAGGCGAGACCCCCGAGAGCTTTTCGGCCTTCATCAAGGTCGATGCCTTGATCAGAAATGAGGCTGGTCTGAATGCTCCCGAAATATTTGAGGCTGACACGACGCATCGCTTCATGCTGCTTGGAGACCTCGGCAGTCAGACTTATCTTGACGTTCTTAATGAGGACAATGCCCGCGAGTTGATGGACAAGGCCACGACGGCCCTTGTAGCCTGGCAGAAGATTTCTCGCCCGAACGTGCTTCCGGCATACAGCCGGGAGGTGCTCCAGCGCGAACTTGATCTCTTTCCGACGTGGTATGTCGGCCGCCACCGCGGCGTTGAATGGACCGATGAACAGAAGAAGTGGTGGAATATGACCACTGAGGCCATTCTGGACAGCAATTGCCGTGAAGCGCTTGTTTTCGTGCATCGAGACTTCATGCCGCGCAATCTGATGATTTCCGACCCGACGCCGGGCATTCTGGACTTTCAGGATGCGCTTTACGGGCCGCTCAGCTACGACATTGCCTCGCTGCTTCGCGATGCCTTCATTTCGTGGGACGAGAGCTTTGTGCTCGATGTCACGATTCGCTACTGGGAGAAGGCGCGCAAGGCCGGCATTCCGGTGCCTGCTGACTTCGGAAGCTTCTATCGCGATGTTGAGTTCATGGGAGTGCAGCGCCATCTCAAGGTGCTCGGCATCTTTGCGCGTCTCAACTATCGGGACGGCAAGCCCAAGTACCTCGAGGATACGCCGCGCTTCATTCAGTACGTGCGAAAGACGGCTCGCCGCTATATCCAGCTTTCGCCGCTTACGCATCTGATCGACGATCTCGAGGGTTCGGAAACCTCTTTTGGCTACACCTTCTGACGGTTATGAGAGCTCTGATTCTTGCGGCAGGCGAGGGCCGCCGCATGCAGCCCATTACGTTGACGACGCCCAAGCCTCTGGTTGAGGTGGCCGGCATCCCCATGGCTGTGCGCCAGATTCTCGCGCTCAAGAAGGCGGGCGTCACGGAAATCGTTCTTAATGTTGCGCATCTGGGCGGAAAGGTTATCGATGCGCTTGGCGACGGGGCTGCCTTTGGGGTTCGCCTGCGCTATTCAATCGAGGGAGAGACTGCAGGAGAGGCTCTCGAAACTCTTGGGGGAATTGCGAAGGCGATGCCGATGCTTGACGATGGCGACGGCGCCTTCATTGTCGTTGCCGGCGATATCGTGACGGACTTCGACTATTCGTGCCTCGTGCATGCCGGAAGGATGCTTGCATTGGAAGATCGCGAGGCTCATCTCGTGCTCGTGTCCAATCCGTCCTACCATGCGGGAGGCGACATGACGCTTGATGCGCAGGGACTTGTGCGCAGCGAACCGAGAACGCATACGTTTTCCAGTCTGGGCGTCTATCGCAGTTCGCTCTTTGAGGGGGTCGAGCCCGTGCGCGCCAAGCTTTTCCCCTGGTTGTGGCAGTTCTGCGAAGCCGGACGTGTGTCGGGCGAGGTCTACAAGGGCTTGTGGTTCAATGTGGGCGACGTACGGGAACTTGCTCTTGCGGAAGCGCGAATTCGAAACCAAATGGAAAAATGACGGAATGGCTCGGCCTGCGGGCCGGCTGTGTCGTTAGAATGTGACGATCGTGTGCTCCCTGTGTGAAGAGCACCCTCCGAATAACGTGAGAATAGAGTGAAGCTCGGACCCTACGCTGTCGATGTTCCTGTCATGCTGGCTCCAATGGCCGGCATGAGCGACCTGCCTTATCGCGAGATTTGCCGTGCCCATGGTGCGGGCTACGCGGTGGGAGAGATGACGACTTGCCAGCCGCAGTTCAGAACGAGCCGCAAGAGCGCAACGCGTTGGGCGTGCGATGAAGAGTCCGGCCTTCGCGTGGTGCAGCTTCTCGGCGCCGACCCGGTCATGATGGCGGACGCTGCGCGCTATGCCGAGGATTCGGGGGCGCAGGTGGTTGACATCAATATGGGATGCCCTGCCAAGAAGGTTCTTCAGACGGCTTGCGGAAGCGCGCTCATGAAGGATGAGGCGCTAGTGAGGAGCATTCTTGAGGCAGTGTGTGACGCTGTTTCTGTGCCCGTAACGCTGAAGATCAGAACGGGATGGGATCGCGAGCATAGAAATGCGCTGGCTATTGCTCGGATTGCTGAGCAGTCGGGCATTGCCATGCTGACGATTCACGGCCGAACGCGCGAGGACGGCTTTAGAGGCGAGGCTGAGTACGAGACGATCAGAAGCGTAAAGTCCGCCATTTCCATTCCCGTGATTGCCAACGGGGATGTTGATTCAGGCGAGAAGGCTCTGCAGGTGATGGCTTTGACAGGGGCTGACGGCGTAATGATCGGTCGCGCTTCCTATGGCAATCCGTGGGTTTTTTCTGAGGTTGGGGCGGCTCTTGGGTATCTGCCTGCGCGGGAAAAACCGACGCTGGAGGAACAACAGACGGTCATTTGTGACCACATGCGCCGCCATTTTGACTATTATGGCGATGCAAGAGGTGCCGTGACTTTCAGAAAGCACCTGAGCCACTATTTGAAGGGGCTGCCGAATGCCGAGGCGTTGTTGGGCGAGTTGTTCGCCATGTCCGATGCGGATGTCCTCGAGCTAGCTGTCAGCCGTTATTTTGAGAGATTGCAGGATGGCGTCCAGAGATTGGAATGAGGATAAATTCCTCCGCGAGCCGGCGATGCCGAAGGTCGCGCTGATCCGTCCGTCCAAGCCGAGACCCAGACCGGGGCTCGACTTCGAGGGCGTTGAGCTTGAAAATCTGACGAAGGAAATGCCAGAGCTGAAGGCGGGCCGTATTGAGGAGGCCGTCATTGTGCAGCTCAACCAGTACTTCAAGCAGCTGGGCGGATCTCAGCCTCATCCTCTCTACAGTCTGGTGATGCAGACGGCGGAACGTCCGCTTCTCATTTACGTGATGAAGCTCTGCCGCAACAACCAGATCGAAGCCGCAAAGATTCTTGGTATTAACCGAAATACTCTGCGCACGAAGCTTCGTTTGCACAAGCTTCTGCCCGGAGAAAGTTCATAAGGAAATTAGCAATGAAGAAACAAGCTCTTATCAGCGTGTCCGACAAGGCCGGCGTTGTGGACTTTGCCCGCGAGCTCGTCGCTCTGGGTTACCACATCCTCAGCACGGGCGGCACCGCCAAGCTCCTCACGAAGGAAGGCGTTCCCTGTCAGGAAGTCGCTGACTACACCGGCTTCCCGGAAATGCTCGACGGCCGCGTGAAGACGCTCAACCCGAAGATTCACGCCGGCATTCTCGCCCGTCGTCCTGTTCCTGAACACATGGCTGCGCTCGAAGCCCACGGCATTGATCCGATCGACATCATCTGCGTGAACCTCTATCCGTTCGAACAGACGATCGCCAAGCCCGACTGCGCCTTTGAAGACGCCATCGAAAACATTGACATCGGCGGTCCGACGATGATTCGCGCCGCTGCCAAGAACCACGAGTCAGTCGCCGTGATCGTCGATCCGACCGACTACGCCTCCGTTATCGCCGAAATCAAGGCCGAAGGCGCTGTTACGGCTGCCACGCGCCTCGCGCTTGCCAAGAAGGTGTTCGCTCATACCGCCCGTTATGACGGCATGATCACGAACTATCTTACGAGCCTCGATGAAAACAACCAGCGCACCCGCTTCCCGCAGGTCCTTACCCGCCAGTGGGAAAAGGTTCAGGACATGCGCTATGGCGAAAATCCGCATCAGGCCGCAGCGTTCTACCGTGAATCCTCCGTTGCCCCGGGCCTTCTCGCTGGTTATGAACAGCTTCAGGGCAAGGAACTTTCCTACAACAACATCGCCGACAGCGATGCCGCTTGGGAATGCGTCCGTTCCTTCGAAGCTCCTGCCTGCGTGATTATCAAGCATGCCAATCCGTGCGGTGTTGCTGTGGGCATCAGCTCTGCCGAAGCTTACTCCAAGGCTTTCCAGACGGACTCCAAGTCCGCCTTCGGCGGCATCATCGCCTTCAATCGCGAAGTGACCGGCGAATGCGCCGAACTCGTTTCTCATCAGTTCGCCGAATGCATCATCGCTCCGAGCTACGCCAAGGAAGCCATCGAGATCTTCTCGGCCAAGAAGAACCTTCGTCTTCTGACGGTCGCTCTTGGCAAGGCTCACAATGATTTCGACTTCAAGCGTGTTGGCGGCGGCCTGCTTGTTCAGACGCCTGACAACCAGCTCTGCGCCGAAAGCGCTCTGCGTTGTGTGACGAAGCGTCAGCCGACGTCTTCTCAGATCGCCGATCTGATGTTTGCCTGGAACGTTGCCCGCTTCGTGAAGTCCAATACGATCGTCTACGCCCGCGGTGGCATGACGCTCGGCGTTGGCGCCGGCCAGATGAGCCGCGTTGATTCCGCTCGCATTGCCATGCTCAAGGCTGAGGAAGCCGGTCTCTCGCTCGAGGGTTCCGTCGCAGCGTCCGACGCCTTCTTCCCGTTCCGCGACGGTCTTGATGTCGTGGTTGATGCCGGTTGCACGGCCGTCATCCAGCCGGGCGGCTCCATCCGTGACGAAGAAGTGATCGCCGCTGCAGATGAACGCGGTATCGCCATGGTCTTCACGGGTGAACGCCACTTCCGCCACTAAGGCGGTTCGAAGCGCCGAGAGGGTTTCCGGCGCTTCAAGCACAACGGAGACGGCGTGCAGACGCCGTCTCCGCATACCGAATGCAGACCGCTCCCGGAAGGGAGCGGTTCCTTGCTTACAAGGGAGTCATCCGTGACCAATTTCAATCCTTACCGTCGCAGAGTGCTGTGCGCCGGCGCGCTTGCCGGTGCGTTCGCAGTCTGCCCGGCGCTTGCTGAACTTCAGGTTTCCATTACGGGTGTAGGCGCCAATCAGCTTCCGATCGCTGTCAAGGTTTTTGAAGGTTCAGGCGCTACCGGGTTTAATGCAGCGGCCGTCATCGGAGCCGACCTTGAAAGATCCGGCGCATTTCGTTTGATTCCGACTGGAGCAGAGGGTGAGCCTGAAAACCTTCAGCAACCGGAGAGCTTGGCTGCCTTCGGTCAGCTTGGCGCCAACGCGCTTGTCGTGGGAAGCGTGAGGCGCTTGGCGGACGGGCGTTGGGAGCTCACTTACTATTTGCACAACACGGTAACAGGCGTCTTGACGGACTCGGCCGTGTTTACGACGTCTGGCAGCGACGTTCGCATGTGCGCGCATCGCATAGCCGACCGAATCTACACAACTCTGACAGGCGAAGGTCCGATCTTTGCGTCCAAGCTTGTTTATGTGGCTCAGCTCGCCCGCAACCGTTTTGAACTTGTGATCAGCGACAGTGACGGCGGCAATCCCCAGACGGCCCTGCAATCCAATGAGCCTATCATCTCGCCTGTCTGGTCTCCCGACGGTAAGAAGGTGGCTTACGTGAGCTTTGAGCAGCGCAAGCCGATCATCTATATTCAGGAACCGGCGACGGGTGCTCGTCATGCGATCTGCTCCTTCCGTGGGAACAATTCCGCACCGGCATTCAGCGCGGACGGCAGCATGCTTGCTGTGGCGCTCTCGCGAGACGGTCTTACGCAGATCTACCTTATGAATGCCAATGGCACGGGCCTGCGCCGTTTCACAAAGAGTTACGGCATTGATACCGAGCCTTGCTTCTCCAAGGACGGACAGTGGGTCTACTTTACTAGCGACCGAGGCGGTGCGCCGCAGATCTATCGTCAGCCGCTTGCAGGCGGTTCCGCCGAGCGCGTGACTTTCGGCTCGAGCTATGCGATCAGTCCCGCCATCAGTCCCGACGGCCGTTATCTTTCCTATATCTCCCGCATTGAAGGCCGTTTCCGCACTGCTGTGATGGATCTTACGAGTGGTCAGAACATTCTCGTGACTGCGACTGACCGTGATGAATCTCCGTCCTTCGCACCGAATGGCCGCTTCCTTGTCTATGCTACGGAAGTCAATGGCCAGGGGGTTCTTGGAACGGCTTCCATTGACGGCAGGCTTTCAACTCGCCTCACCGGTTTGGGCGACATCCGCGAACCATGCTGGGGACCGATCCTGCCCTGATGCAGGGCAAAATTATCACCGACAAACAATTTCACTGTTGCCAGGAAAAATAGAAAATGTCTTTCTCGTGGAAAATTCTTGCTGCCTCCGCAGCCGTTGCCGCTCTCCTGAGCGGCTGCTCGTCCGTTTCTCTTGACGAAAGCGCCAAGGACGGCACGCTTGCCGGTCAGACCGCCTCCGGGCAGACTCAGGCGGTGAATCCGTTCGCCGATCCGAACAACCCGCTTTCCAAGCGTTCCATCTACTTCGGCTTCGACTCTTATGAAGTCGAAGCTCAGTACATGCCGGCTGTTGAGGCTCATGCTCGTTGGCTTGCCGCGCATCCGAATGTCAATATCGTTATTCAGGGCAATACCGACGAACGCGGTGGCCGTGAGTACAACCTCGCTCTCGGCCAGAAGCGCTCTGAAGCTGTCAAGCAGCGCTTGCAGCTTCTCGGCATTCCCGCCGAACGCATTGAAGCCGTTTCCTTCGGTCGTGAGAAGCCTGTGGCCTTCGGTCACAGCGAGGAGGCTTGGGCTCAGAACCGTCGTGCCGACATCGTCTATCCGTCGGAAGTGACGTCCGGTCAGGCTGCCAAGTAATTTTGGATCGCCTTCTTTGAGACGCAGGCCGGACGCAGCCCTTCAGGACCGCGTCCGGCTTTTTGTTTTGAAAGCTTCGGCCGCACTTTTGTTACGTGCGGCTCCTTCGGAGTATTTATGAATTTGAACAAGTTGTTGGTTCAGGCTTGCACGGCTGCGATTCTGTCGAGCGCCGCAGCTGGTGCAATGGCCTTTGCGGACGATGATGCTCGTCGTGCAATTCTAGATCTGCGCGCACAGGTGGCCGCTCTTGAGGAGCAGCTCAAGAACGCTCAGATTTCCTTTGCCACTCGATTGGACAACCTTCAGAACCAGAATCGTGTTCTCACCGGTCAGGTCGAGGAGCTTTCAAATGCAATTCGTCAGGAAAAGCGCAGTACGCGCGAGCTCTATGCGAGCATTGACGAGCGTCTCGTCAAATTTGAGCCACGCGAGGTTGAGGTCAACGGCGTGAAGGTCATGGTGCAGCCGCAGGAGCAGGTTGCCTATGATGCCGCTATAGAGCTTCTCAAGGCCGGTGATTACAAGCAGGCGGCGCCTGCATTTGCAAACTTCGTCAACGATTGGCCCAAGTCCGCTTATGCGGCTGATGCCGTCTACTGGCGCGGTTCCTGTCTGTTCGCACTTGAACAGTACAAGAACACGATCAATGTGCAGAATTCGCTCATTCGAAACTATTCGAAGCATCCGCGCGTCCCCGATGCCATGATTTCCGTTGCTTCCTCTCAGGCGGCGCTCGGCAATGTCAAGGCCGCTGCTGCGACTCTTGCCAAGGTGATCAAGCAGTATCCCAATACTGATGCGGCAAAAACCGCCGCTCGCTTGCAGAAAACGCTGAAATAAGTCGACGAGTGCATTCAAACATAGCCTGTCTCATCATAGGGACAGGCTATTGTTTTGCAGCCTGAGGCGAGCTGAATGCCAATTAATGCGCCAAAACATGGCAAGAAGCGCATGCCTTAGGTTATTTCTCCTAATCCTGCGGTTTCAACTGTCCTTTCAGAATTGCTAGAATCACAATCGGAGGTGTCGTCATGGATTTTGACGACACCTTCA
The DNA here is from genome assembly GCA_037424205.1 of bacterium. Taxonomy (GTDB): domain Bacteria; phylum Pseudomonadota; class Gammaproteobacteria; order Burkholderiales; family Burkholderiaceae_F; genus Sutterella. The sequence continues at coordinate 27,901 of JAXZEJ010000144.1, forward strand.
GTACCTTATGACTGCCCGGACAATTTCGTACCCCGCGGAGTTTTTTAGAAAGAAGGACTTATGACTGAATCCAAGCAAATTTGCGGCGCTGATCTGCTCCGCAACCCGCAGCTCAACCGTGCCGACGCCTTTACCCAGGAGGAGCGTGATGCACGCGGCCTTCGCGGTCTTCTTCCGCCGGTCGTTTCCACCAAGGAGCTGCAGGCTCAGCGCATGCTCGCTTTGCTCGACCGCTGCTCGACGTCTCTTGACAAGTTTTTGATGCTCGACAGCCTGCACGCCACTGACGAGGATCTGTATTTCAAGCTTCTCATTGAGCACATCGACGACTTCATGCCTGTGGTCTACACGCCTACAGTCGGCGAAGTCTGCCAGAAGTTCAGCCATATCTACCGCTATCCGCGCGGCGCCTTCATTTCGATCAATGACAAGGGCCGTGTTCGTGAAATTATTGAGAATTGCCCGAATGAAGAAGTCGACGTCATCGTTGTGACGGACGGCCAGCGCATTCTCGGTCTTGGCGACCTCGGTCTCAACGGCATGGGCATTCCCTGCGGCAAGCTTTCTCTTTATACCGCCTGCGCCGGCATTGCTCCGGAAAAGACTCTTCCTGTTACGATCGACGTCGGTACGAACAATCAGGACAATCTGGCCGATCCGATGTATCTTGGCCTGCGTCATGAACGCGTTTCGGGCGAAGCCTATGATGAACTCATCGAAGAATTTGTTACCGAAGCCCGCCGTCGCTGGCCCAATGTTCTCATCCAGTTCGAAGACTTCGGCAACAATCACGCCTTTGATCTTCTTGAACGCTACAAGGACAAGGTTCTCTGCTTCAATGACGATATTCAGGGCACGGCTTCCGTGGCTGTCACGGGCGTCTATTCCGCTCTGCGCGTCACGAAGCAGAAGCTTGCCGATCAGCGCTTCCTCTTCCTCGGTGCCGGCGAAGCCGCAACGGGCATTGCCAATCTGATCGTCGATGCCATGGTTGCCGAAGGCGTTGAGCTTGAAGAAGCCCGCAAGCATTGCTTCCTGTTCGACTCCAAGGGCCTTGTTACCTGCAACCGCGGCGACAAGCTCGCCCACAACAAGGTTCCGTTCGCTCACGACGTCGAAAACTGCAAGACCTTCATCGAGGCGGTTCGTGCTCTGCGTCCGACCGGCATCATCGGCGTGGCCGCTCAGCCGGGTGCTTTCGATGCCGAAGTTCTTGCCACCATGGCTGAGCTCAATGAGCGTCCGATCATCTTCGCGCTCTCCAATCCGACGTCTCGCGCCGAATGCGATGCTGCTGCGGCCTACCGTGAAACCAACGGTCGTGCGCTCTTCGCTTCCGGTTCTCCGTTTGCTCCCGTCGAATTCAACGGCAAGACCTTCGTGCCGCGTCAGGGCAACAACAGCTACGTGTTCCCGGGTCTCGGTCTCGGTGCCGTCTTTGCTCGCGCCAAGACGATGCCGGTGGGCATGTTCCTTGCGGCTTCCCGCGAACTCGCGGAGCTCGTGAGCGAGTCCGACCTTGAACAGGGTTCCCTCTATCCGCCGCTCTCTGCTGTCCGTGAGGTCTCCGTCAAGATTGGCGTTGCTGTTGCTCAGTATGCCTACGACAACGGCCTTGCCGGCAACGAAGCCCCGGCTGATCTCGAGGCCGCAGTTCGTGAATTCATGTACAAGCCCGAATAATCGTCGGACTGTTCCATGATTATGAAAAGCCTTCGCAACAGTGCGGAGGCTTTTTTTTCGGTTGTGCAGATTGTGAGAGAGGACTGGATTGTCCACCTGTGGTATTCTCAACAACGTCCCTGAGGCCTGCCCGAATGCGGTGGGCCTTTGTTTATTCAGGAATCCGCTCCGGCATGACAGATCTATTTTCAGCGCTAAGAGGCGTCGATACTCAGACAGAGGAAAAGATCCTTGCACGCCTCTATGGCGAACCGTTGGAGGAGTGTCCGGACGGGCTTTACATTCCGCCTGAGGCATTGCGCGTTTTTTTGTCGAGCTTTGAAGGGCCTCTGGACCTGCTTCTCTATCTAATTCGAAAACAGAAGTTTGATGTCATGGACATTCCCATGGCGGAGCTCACCGATCAGTACATGCGCTATGTGGATTTGGTGAGAGAGAATGATCTGGAGCTTGCCTCAGCCTATCTGGTGATGTCAGCAACTCTCATGCAGATCAAGAGCCGGCTTCTTTTGCCGGCCGTCAGTTCAGCAGAGGGAGCAGAACCCGAGGATCCTAGGGCTGAGCTTATGAGGCGTCTTGAAGAGTACGAGAGAATTCGTACGGCAGCGCTGAAGTTGCAGGCCATGCCTAGAATCGATCGCGACTTCAGGATTGCATCGGCCGAGCGCTGCGTGCCTGTGGTGGCGCTTCAGCCCGATGTGACGCCGGATATGTTGCTTTCGGCCTGGATGGCTGTTGCAGCCCGACTGAGACTGAGGGATAAGCACAAGGTCAGCCGACAGGAACTCTCCGTCAGAGAGCATATGACGTCGCTTTTGAAGCGTTTGCAGACGCAGTCCTTTGTAACGCTCGAAGAGCTTTGGAACGGAACAACGGATCGTGAGACGATGACTGTTTGGTTTCTGGCACTTCTCGAACTTGCAAAGGAAGGCATGATCATCTTGACGCAAGGTGCGCCGTATGCGCCGTTGTATGCGTCTTTGCCGGAAGAAGGGGACCTGCTTGAACTGCGCTGTCCGGAGCCTGAGCCGCTAGTCCTTTCCAGTTGAGACCGCAATATGAAAAAACCCGTTCGACAGGATTGGTCGAACGGGTTTTTGATCGTTTGGGAAGGTCAATGCTTATTGAGCTTCGCTGCCAAGAAGATCGCGTTTGGCAGCGGCCTTTTCATCCTGTTCCTTGAGGATGGCTTCGGCGCGGGCAAAGGCAAACTCCATGTTCGGCACGAGGTTCTGACCGAGACGCTGAGCGATGTTCGTGCGCTTCAACTGGGCGAGCGGATGGCCGGAGGCACCGGCGATGATCAGCTCGTGGTTGTGTCGATGCAGGGCGCGCGTATAGACCTCGATCTGGTCCATCGCTGAGTTGTCGATGTTGAGCAGGTCGGTGAAGTCGAGAATCACAATGCGGGCGGCGGAGGCCGACGTGATGCGGGCCGGATCGGTCACGTGCTCAAGCTTGGAGACGGAGCCGAAGAAGAGAGCACCCTTGATGTGCCATGCTTCAACCGTATCGGGCACGTTGAAGGGAAGCGTGACCGGCTCTACAACCGTCAGGTTGTTCATGCGCATCAGGAAGAAGACGCATGCCACGACAAGGCCGAACTGAACGGCAACCGTCAGGTCAAAGATCACGGTCAGGAAGAACGTGATGAGGAGCGTAGCCTTATAGGACAGCGTCATTGCGCGAAGGCGCAGGAATTCACGCCAGTTGCCCATGTTCCAAGCCACAAAGACTAGGATGGCGGCGAGTGCGCAAAGCGGAATGTTGCTGGCGAGCGGAGCTGCTGCGAGGATTACGACGAGAAGCGTGACGGCGTGAACCATGCCCGCGATCGGAGAGAAGGCGCCGGACTTGATGTTCGTAACGGTACGGGCGATCGTGCCGGTGGCGGGAATGCCGCCGAAGAACGGAACAATCATGTTGGCGACGCCCTGGCCCATCAGTTCCTGATTGGGGTCATGGCGGTCGTCGGTCATCGTATCGGCAACACGGGCGCAAAGCAGGCTTTCAATGGAACCGAGCACGGCAATCGTGATCATCGGACCGAGAAGCTGTTTGGCGGAGTCCCATTCAAGGTCAGGGATCTGCAGACTCGGAAGCGACTGAGGAATGCCGCCGAATTTGGAGCCGATGGTTTCGACGGGCAGACCGAAGACCGTGACGATGACCGTGGACAGCACGAGAACAACAACGGTGCCTGGAAGATGAGCAAGCCAGCGCTTCCACTGCGGACCGCTCATTTGATAGCCCTTCGGCCAGAACTTCACGATGAGGAAGCTGGCAAGTGCAAGACCGAAGGCCCACGGATTAAGCGTGCCGATGTTGTTGATGATCGTGCTGACCTGACCGAAGAAGTCGGCAGGCATTTTGGCGACGGTAAGGCCGAGAAAGTCCTTGACCTGTTGCAGGCCGATCATGACGGCAATGCCGTTCGTGAAGCCGATCACGATGGAGACTGGAATGAATTTGATGAAGCCGCCGATTTTGAAGAGGCCCATCAGGAATAGAATGACGCCGGAACCAAGCGTGGCGATCATGAGGTTGCTCAAGCCGTACTGAGCAATGATGCCGTAGATGATGACGACGAAGGCGCCTGCCGGGCCGCCGATCTGGACGCGGCAGCCGCCGAGAAGTGAAATCAGGAAGCCGGCGATGATGGCCGTATAAAGGCCAGATTCAGGAGGAACGCCGGAGGCAATGCCGAAAGCCATGGCGAGGGGCAGGGCCACCATGCCTACGGTGAGGCCGGCGGAGATGTCTCGCGACAGCATGCGGCTGTCGTATTCCTTCAGGCTGGTAAGAAGTACCGGATGGAATTTGGCCAGCGGAACATGACGCATGATTTCGCGGGCCGTGTCTTTGAAGCTCATGTCAAAAAAATGATGAGGTGAGGGGAAAACCTGTAATTGTAAGAAAAGGCATCCTCCTTAGGAAGAGGATGCCTTTGTTCAATCGCAAGCAATGGCCAAATAATCGGCAGGATGCAGGGAAAGGATGCTCTTATCGAATGCGCATGCCGGGAATTGCGCCGGCGTGCGGTTCGAGCACGAAGAGGCCGAGCGACTTGTTGTCAGCGTCGGAGGCGGCAAGAACCATGCCTTCGGAGACGCCGAAACGCATCTTGCGCGGGGCAAGATTGGCGATCACGACGGTCAGGCGGCCTTCAAGCTGTTCGGGCTTGTAGGCGCTGGCGATGCCGGAGAAGATGTTGCGGGTGCGGCCTTCGCCCAGATCGAGCGTAAGGCGAAGAAGCTTGGTGGAGCCTTCGACGGGTTCGCACTTGACGATCTTCGCGACACGAAGATCGATCTTCGTGAAGTCGTCGATGGTGCATTCGGGAGCGATGGCTTCGCCGCCGGGAAGGACGGGTTCGGGTTCCGGAGCCTTTTCCGGAACGAGAGCATCAAGCTGCTTTTCCATGTCAACGCGCTGCATGAGATGCTTGAAGGCCTTGATCGGGCTGGCGGAGGAAAGCGGCACGGAGACGCTCGTCCAAGTGAGCGGCTCGATCGAGAGAAAGTCTTCGACGCGGGCGGCCGTAGCGGGCAGCACAGGCTTCAGATAGAGCGTCAGCAGGCGGAAGCCTTCGAGAGCAATAGAGGAGACGCGGTGCAGTTCGGCCTTGGCCTCGGGATTCTTGGCAAGCTCCCACGGCTTTTCCTGATCCACGAACTCGTTGATCTTGTCGGCAAGTTCCATGACGAGGCGCGTGGCGCGGGCGAATTCGCGGGTTTCATAGAAGCCCTTGACTTCTTCGGCGCGGCTGCGGATGGCTTCGAGGAGCGGATCCTGCATGGCGGCATCGTCAACGCGGCCTTCAAACTTCTTGAAGATGAAGCCGGCGGCTCGGCTGGCGATGTTGACGTACTTGCCGATCAAGTCGGAATTGACGCGTTGGGCGAAATCGGACTTCGTGAAGTCGACGTCTTCAACGCGGGAGTTCATCTTGGCGGCAAGGTAGTAGCGCAGCCATTCGGCATCCATGCCGAGCTCGAGGTACTGAAGCGGAGAAATGCCGGTACCGCGGCTCTTGGACATCTTTTCGCCGTTCACGGTCATGAAGCCGTGGGCGTTGACATGGTCGGGGACGCGGAAGGGCTTGCCGGCGAAGTGCAGCATGGCAGGCCAGAAGAGCGTATGGAAGTAGATGATGTCCTTGCCGATGAAGTGGATCTGTTCCGTGTTTTCGTCGGAAAGAATGCCTTCAAAGTCGAGGCCCTGCTTGTCGCAGTAGTTCTTGAGAGAGGCAAGATAGCCGACGGGAGCGTCAAGCCAGACGTAGAAGTACTTGCCCGGAGCGTCCGGAATGGCGATGCCGAAGTACGGTTCGTCGCGTGAGATGTCCCAGTCGGAGAGGTTGCCGTCCTTGCCGAGCCATTCGTTGTCCTTGGCGAGTACTTCCTGCTGGACGCGCGGTAGGCCGTCCTTGCCCTTGCCGTTGGTCCAGTCGCGAAGGAACTGGACGCACTGCGGGTCGGAGAGCTTGAAGAAGTAGTGTGTGGACTTTCGGATTTCGGGTCGGGAGCCGGAGAGCGTGGAGTACGGGTTCACGACTTCCATCGGAGAGTAGACGGCGGAGCACTTTTCGCAGTTGTCGCCGTACTGGTCGGTCGCGCCGCAACGCGGGCAGGTGCCCTTGATGAAGCGGTCGGCGAGGAACATGCCCTTGACCGTGTCGTAATACTGCTCGATCTCCTTCGTGTAGATGAGACCGGCGGCAACGAGGCGGCGGTAGATGTCCTGACTGAGCTCGTGATTCTCAGGAGCGTCGGTGCTGTGCCAGTTGTCGAAGCTGATATGGAAGCCGTCGAGATACTGCTTGCGGCCCGCGGCAATCTCAGCGACGAAGGCCTGAGGCGTGATGCCACGCTTCTGGGCGGCAATCATGATCGGCGCGCCGTGCACGTCGTCGGCGCCGACGAAGTGGACCTTGTTGCCGGACATTCGCTCATGGCGCACCCAGATGTCAGCCTGGATGTACTCCATGATGTGGCCCATGTGGAAAGCGCCATTAGCGTAAGGCAAGGCGGTCGTAACAAAAAGATTGCGCTGACTCATCGTCGTGTTAAATCCGAAGTTGAAATGAATGGTGGCTTCGGCATTTCCGAAGCAATCAGTTATTTTAGCCCATTCCTGTTGTCGATCCCCTTGCATTTGCAAGACTGGTGCATGAGTCGAATACGGTTTTTCTCTTTGTTGCCTGTGCAGTGTGGCTCATGGGGTTGGCATGAATTTCATCTCTTTCAGATAAATCAAAGGGAGGACGGGTAAAATTCGCTTATCCACATCTGCTGCGCGTGACGCGCAGGCATCAACGGAGAAGAATCCCATGACCATTTCCACGGAAGCGATCAAGAGCGCCCTTTCCGCGCTGATCGACCCTGTTACCGGTACCGATTATGTGTCCGGAAAGATGTTTAAGAGCGCCGAAACGGATGAAAACGGCAACGTCAAGGTGTTCATCGAACTCGGCTACCCGGCCAAGCATCATGCGGAGGCGGTTGGGCAGGCTGTAGGCGAGGCCATCCGCGCTGCGGGCGCTGAGTCTGTTGAGGTAAACGTCACGCAGAACATCATCGCGCACAAGGTTCAGGGAACGCTTCGCGTCATGCCCGGCGTAAAGAACATCATTGCGGTGAGTTCCGGCAAGGGGGGCGTTGGCAAGTCCACGGTTTCCGCCAATCTTGCGCTCGCGCTCGCGCATGAAGGCGCCCGTGTCGGCGTGCTTGATGCGGACATTTATGGTCCGTCTCAGCCCAAGATGCTCGGCGCTTCCGGCCAGCCCGTGAGCGTTGACGGCAAGACGATGGAGCCGATGGAGTCTCTCGGCCTGCAGATCAACTCGATCGGCTTCATGATTGAAGAGGATGATCCGATGATCTGGCGCGGCCCGATGGCGGCCGGCGCTCTGCAGCAGCTTATTACGCAGACAAACTGGCACGATCTCGACTACCTGATCATCGACATGCCTCCGGGAACGGGCGACATTCAGCTGACACTTTCGCAGCAGGTGCCGCTTACCGGTGCCGTTGTCGTGACGACTCCTCAGGACATCGCGCTTATTGACGCCAAAAAGGGGCTTCGCATGTTCCAAAAGGTGAATGTGCCCATCCTCGGTATCATCGAAAACATGTCTGTCTTCATCTGTCCGCATTGCGGAGAGGTCGAGCATATTTTTGGCGAAGGCGGCGCCAAGCGCATGAGCGAGCAGTACGGTGTGCCGCTTCTCGGCGAACTGCCCCTCTCGGCCAAGATTCGCGAGCAGGCCGACAGCGGTCTGCCGACGGTTGCCGCTGATCCGGATTGCAAGGAAGCTCAGATGTACCGCGAGATGGCGATGAAGGTTGCAGGCTCGCTTGCTCGCATCACCAAGGACTACACGGCCAAGATGCCCGGCATCCGCGTTGTGAACGACTGAGCGTGAGTCCTACACTTGCTACGCCGGCGTCGTAATGCCGGTTTGAAGCAGGATGAGAAAACAGAATGGGGACGGCCAAAAGGCCGTCCCCATTCGTTATTCATGCCTGTATGAGAGACGATTAGTCTTCGTCGAAGTTAGGCGTTTCGACGCCAAGCACCTTGTGGAGCTTAGGCGACGTGGTCGTGTACTGCAGGAACACGCGCTTTTCCGGGAAGATGTAGTCGCAGGCGGCGAAGGCGGCAAGGGCACATTCATGGAAGCCCGACAGAATGAGCTTCTTCTTGCCCGGGTAGGTATTGATGTCGCCCACGGCAAAGATGCCCGGAATGTTTGTTTCAAAGCGGGCGGTATCGACGACAATTTGCTTGCGGTCGAGTTCAAGCCCCCAGTTTTCAATCGGGCCAAGCTTGGGCTGCAGGCCGAAGAAGACGAGCAGATGGTCTAGCGGAATACGGCGGGTGACGCCGTCGGCGCCGGCAACGAGGACTTCGGAAAGCTTGCCGTCGGCTTCGTTGAAGCCCGTGATCTGACCAACTTCAAACTGCATTTCCCAGTTTTCGCAGAGTTCCTTCATCTTGGCGACAGAGGCTGCCTGGGCGCGGAAGCCGTCGCGACGGTGGACGAGCACCACGCTTTCGGCGCGGCCGACGAGGTTGAGCGTCCAGTCGAGAGCGGAATCTCCGCCGCCGCAGATAACGACATTCTTCCCTTCAAAGATAGAAGGATCCTTGCAGCTATAGTGCAGCTGCGTGCCTTCAAACTTTTCGATGCCCTTGACACGAAGTGGACGGGCCTGGAAGGAACCGACGCCGGCGGCGATGATCACGACCTTCGTCATGAAGCGGGTGCCGGTGCTGGTTTCGACGTAGAAGCGGCCGTCCTCCTGCTTTTCGACGCGGGTGACTTCCTGACCGAGATGAAAGATCGGACCGAAGTGGTGATTCTGCTTGAGGAGGTTTTCCGTCAGTTCGTAGGAGGAGCAGACGGGCACGGCGGGAATGTCGTAAATGGGCTTCGTCGGGTAGAGCTCCATGCACTGGCCGCCGACGTTGCGAAGCGAGTCGATGACGTGGCACTTGATTTCGAGCAGGCCGAGCTCGAACACCTGGAAGAGGCCGACGGGACCTGCGCCTACTACGACGGCATCGGTTTCAATGAGCTCATCGGTGGGCTCGGCAACGGTCATATAGTCTTCAATAGCCATGATTCTGTTTCGAATGGGTAAAAACGGTAGAGCCTTCCCCTCAGGGAAGGCGGTTGCGGTATTTTCGCACGCTTTGAGGCTCGAATGCAGGCAATGGAGGGAACAATGGGATGCGGCTAGCGCCGCGCCCTCTCCTTCTCGACGAGGAGCTGTTCTCGCAATTCCCGCAATCTGGCATCAATCTGGCTCATGGTATAGAAGTCTCCGTCTGCGGATTTTTGGCCAAGCGTCATTTGATAAACGGCGGCTTCGGTTGCGCCGAGGAGCGCATACATTTCTCCTGTATGCAGATATTGTAGGCTTCGCTGCCCGAGCTTTTCATAGGAACGGGCGAGCAGGGCGTGGTAGTTTGAGTTCTGCTGGCTCATCGCGGTATTGCCGCGCAGGAAATTGATGAGCTTCTGATGTTCGTTTTGGTTGTAGAGCAAGTCGACGTAGTTCTCAACGATCATTGTTGAGAGGGGAAATCGCTCGACGGCCTGCCGGGCCTCTTCGACCGCCTTTTTCTTTTCAGAGACGGTCCGGGCAGCTTCGTATTGGGCTTTCGTGAGATTACGTACGAGAATGGCGCTCGTTCCAGCCTTCATGGATAGTCTGGCTTCGGCAAGTGCTTCGTCAGGTTCGTGCAGTTTTTGAGCGGCCACGGAAAGACCATAGTGGATTACGGCAGCGTCTACGCCCGTCGTTGTTTTGAGAAGACGCTGGAATTCCTTTCGAACCTTGTACCAACCGTCATGGCGGGTTTCCTGCAATACCTTGAGGCGGGCTTGAATCAGCTTGAAGTCGAGACTGTCACGATGGATGCGTGGAGGAATAAGGCGAGTGCGGTTCTCCATGTCGGACATTCGTTCGACGGTGAGCGGATGCGTGGACAGGTAGGCTGGAGCTGCAGACTCATAGAAGTGGCTGCTCGAATGCAGGCGCTCAAAGAAATTTTCCATGCCTTTGGGATCGAAGCCCGCGTTGTAGAGAGTCTGGAGTCCAACGCGGTCAGCCTCTCGTTCCGCGTCTCGCGAGTAGTTGAGCTGCGATTGGATCATGGCGGCTTGCGAGCCCATGGCGACGGCTGCGGCGGCATGGCCGCCTGAGCTGCCGCCGGCGCGCGCAGCGAGAATTGCTAGAAGAATGGAGCCGATGGTGAGGGCTAGGTTGCCTTTCTGGCCTTCAATCATGCGCGCAATATGACGTTGTGAAACGTGGCCGATTTCGTGTCCCATGACGCCGGCGAGTTCGCTTTCATTCTGGGCGCTGATGATGGTGCCAGTGTGAACGGCAATATAGCCGCCGGGAAGCGCGAAGGCGTTGAGCGTCGAATCCCGGATCGGAAAGAAGAAGAACTGGTAGGTGTATGTGTTGGCGTTGCTGACGAGCTGGTAGCCGAGACGGTTGAGGTACTCGCTTGTCTCTGGATCAGTCATGTAGGTGGGGTCGGCACGCACTTGGCGCATGATCTGTGCGCCCAAAATGTATTCGTCGGCTGGCGAAAGTTCGGCGCCGGCAACGGTGCCGAGGCTGGGCAGATTGAGGTCGAGCGGCGTTTGTCCAGCTGAAAGAGCCGTGCCGGGAAGGCAGGCTGTCGTCATGGCCGAGAAGAGAAGCACCCACGCTTTGAAGTTCATCGAAATTCCTTTGGACGGTGTCGGCGCAATGTGTTCCGACTGCCAGTGTCGTACAGACAAAATGAAGGTCTCGAACGTTATCATAATGGTCGAACGTGTCCGGAACCTTGCTTTCGGGCGCAGAAAAGGATCAAAGGTAACGAAAATGAGCGAACTGACACATTTTGACGAGGCCGGACAGGCTCACATGGTCAATGTCGGCGAAAAGTCCGAGACGCACCGAATTGCAGTGGCTTCAGGCCGCATTTTGATGCAGCCGGCTACGTTCGAGCTGGTCGCCGGCGGCACGGCCAAGAAAGGAGACGTGATCGGCATCGCGCGAGTGGCGGCCATTATGGCAAGCAAGCGCACTTCCGATCTCGTGCCTCTTTGTCATCCGATCGGTCTCACTCGAGTTGCGGTCGACTTTGAACTTGATGAGAAGGAGCATTCAGTGACGTGCCGAGCGCGCTGTGAATGCTATGGCAAGACGGGGGTCGAAATGGAGGCGCTCACGGCGGTGCAGGTGGGACTGCTGACGATTTATGACATGTGCAAGGCAGTCGATCGTGGGATGGTGATGACTGATATTCGCCTGCTAGAAAAAGACGGCGGCAAGTCGGGGCGTTGGACGGTTGAAAAGTGCTGAAGCCAGCCTGATTGAAGATGAAAAAAAGGCCAATGCGATTTGAGCGCATCGGCCTTTTTTTCATCAATTGCCTGAATCAGCTGTCGCTGATCAGTCGAAGGGCGCGGGCTTCGTAGACCGCTTCGCCGCGGGAGTGGACCTGCAGCTTGCGATAGATTTTCTTGATGTGAGCCGTCACGGTGTGCGGCGAAATCATGAGGATCGTGCCGATTTCGGCGAACGGAATGCCTTTGGCAAGAAGCTCGAGAATTTCGCGCTCTCGGGTGGAGAGTTCAGGAACGTCGCTCATGTTGGAGACGAGCGGCTGAACTTCCTTCTTCATCTGCATGGCGCGCAGAACATGGCGCGTTACGGCCGGGGACATCGGCGAGCCGCCGCCGTTGATGAGGCGCACGCAGTTGTCGAGGCTCTCGGGCGAGTTTTGAAGCACGTATCCGAGGGCGCCTGCACGAATGGCGTTCATGATGAAGTTGGGCTCGCTGCGGTTTGTGTAGCACAGCACGTTGAGGTTGGGACGCTCCACAAGGGCCTTTTGTATGATGGAAAAGACCGTGGCGCCTCCGAGTTCGACATCAGTGACGAGTACGTCGACATCAGTGCGAAGGTGCAGCGTGGCGTCCAGTTCGTTGAATGACGTGGCGGTTCCGATGACCATGAATTCGTTGCGGTCGGAAAGCATGGCGCTCATGGAACGGGCGATCGTCTTGTTTTCGGCTGCAATCAGCACTCGAATGCGGTTTGAAGGCTCGCTGTCCGGGATTCCGGCCGGCTCGCGTTCTGCTTCCAGAGAGGCTGAGCCGATGATGTAGCGACGCCTGGGCGTCAGCCTAGGCGCGTCGGACGATGGAGAGCCGGGATAGGGGTCGAAGCCGGACGTATCGGAGGATGCCGAGCCAGGATAAGGATCGAGGACGGTCAAGGAGGCCAGTGCGTCGGTGGAATCGCTTCGGGAAGGGATTGCGTCGTCGGGGGCCGACTTGTTGTTCTTGAGAGTGATCATCTTGGGAATTGTCAGGATCGCTGAGGTGAAACGCAGAGACAAGGGAGTCCGCGTTCCTAGGGAATGACGAGTATTTTACGACATCCCGTAAATTTGGGAGTGCTTGAGGCGTGAGAACGGCGAAAACCTGTGGCGCACGGGTTGCGAAAGGGGAGGTAAAAAGAAAGCCGGCGCAAGCCGGCTTTCTTCAGGAGCGGCGGTTTCATTGAGATGCCGCCGGCGCAGGCCGTCAGGCCTGGCGAATAATCAGGAGTGGAACGTCGCCCGTTGCTGCAATGCGCGTGGCGGTCGAACCCATGACGGCAGCCTTGAAGCGGCCGTAACCGTGAGAACCCATGATCACCAGGTCGAGCTTCTTCTTCTTGGCAAAGGCGGCGATTTCGTCGCCGGCGTTGCCGACGAGGCAGATTTCCTTTGTGGCAACGGCAGCCTTGGCAAAGAGCGGACGCAGCGGTTCAACGGCTTCGTTGAATTCGTCCTTCTGCAGTTCAAGAACTTCCTCTTCGGAAAGAGCGGGAAGAGCCATGCCGGCCATGTCCGGCATGACGGCGCCGGCGTAGTCGCTGACGACGTTGATGAGATAGAACTGAGCGCCCGTGCCGAAGAGAGAGATGTGCTTGAGGGCATAGCGAACGGCGGCGCGGCCGTACTTGGAGCCGTCAACGGCAATGCCGACCTTGAGAGCGTCGTTCTGCGGAGCGGTCTTGTCGCGCAACATCAGAACCGGGCACTTGGACTTGGCGAGAACACCGTTCGAGACGGAGCCGAAGAAGAGGCCGCGCAAAGCGGTCTGGCCGCGGGAGCCCATGACGATCAGATCGGCGCCGAATTTTTCGGCTTCGGCCGCGATGCTGTCGGAGGCTTCGCCAACGAGGAATGCTTCGCTCGCCTGGAAGCCGACCTTGTTAAGTTCGGCACGTACGGGTTCGAAAACCTTGGCGGCTTCATCCTCATAGTAGCGGGTCAGGGAGTCCTGGCCGACGAGTCGGCAGGCGCGTGCCGGAAGCGGAAGCTGAATGTTCAGAACTTCGATTTCCGGATTGCTCCCGAGAAGCGTGGTGCGGCTGGCGATGAATTCCACGGCGTGCATGCTGTTTTCACTGCCGTCAACGGGAACGAGAATGCGCATATAACCTCCTGAAGTTCTCTGAAGAGTGACGGTCACATTGTTCTTTATCGCCTCCGTGATTTACACTCGCAGTGACGAAGAACTTCCGTCCTTGAAAACAATGTACTCTGAAACGACTGGCGCGGCATTGAAAGCTTGCTTCGTGATTTGCAGTTTCCTTGCTTTAGAACAAGAAAAACTGAAATTCAGGGTGAGGGGAAAGTTCATTGATTCATTAATTATTTAATTGTTCGGACAAATAAAGGGTGATATGAGCGTAACGACTGATCCAAGACGATTCGGAGGCGTGAGCCGTCTCTTCGGCGAAGAGGGAGCCAAGCGCCTCGCAAGTGCACATGTGGTCGTGGTGGGACTTGGCGGCGTTGGCAGTTGGGCCGTTGAGGCTTTGGTGCGCACATTTGTGGGGCGCATCACTCTCATTGACGGCGATGATGTGGCGTTGTCCAATACGAACCGTCAGCTGCCTGCTTTTGAAGGTGCTTATGGTCGTGCGAAGGCTGAGGTGCTCAAGGAGCGTTGCCTGCTCATCAATCCTGAGTGTCGCGTTGAAGTGAGGAATGTCTTCGTGACGTCGGAGAATGCTGCGGACGTCATTCCGACGGACTGCGACTGGCTGATCGACTGCATTGATGATCTCAAGGGCAAGGCCGCGCTTCATGCTGCAGCTCGCCGCATGGGTGTGAGGACGGTTTGCGCCGGTGGCGCTGGTGCCAGAATCGATGCCTCGAGCATCGAGGTCGCAGATCTTGCGCGTGTAAAGGGGGATCCGCTTCTCGGAAAGCTTCGAACCATTCTTAGAAAGGAATACGGCTTCCCTGCGGGGGCGGCCGACGGGCGTTCCAAGCTTTTCGGCATTCCGGCGGTATACAGCACGGAGCCTCTTCGCCAACCGGGTGCCGACAGCCTTGAAGCCATTGGCGCCGATCCCGGAAGCCGAATTGGTTTTGGCTCATTTGTCGTTGTTACGGGATCTACCGGCCTGCGTTTGGCCGGAATCGTGATCAGCAATATTGTTGGTTTGGAAAACACGGCGGGCTGAATCCGCCTAAAATGAAAAAAATACGCGCCGCTCCGTTCGGGAGGACGCCTCGGAAAAAACAGAGTAAAAAGGATTTCAATCATGTACAAGCGCATTCTTGTTCCTACCGACGGCACGCAGATGTCGGAAAAGGCTGTTGAGGGCGCTGCCCGCTTTGCCAAGTCTCTCGGCGCTTCGATCGTGCTGATCACCGTTGTGGAGCCGTATTCCTACACGAATCTTTCGGAATATCGTCCGGAATCGATTGAACAGTACGACGAGCGTGTGACTGCTGAGGCGGAAGACCGTCTGGCTGATGCCAAGCAGCGCTGCGACAAGATCGGCGTGCCTGCGACTACTCTCATGGTAAAGAGCTTCTCGCCTGCCGAAGCGATCATCGAGCAGTCCAAGAAGCATGATTGTGACGTCGTGTTCATGGCCAGCCACGGCCGTCAGGGGTTTGCTGCCGTTCTTCTGGGGTCTGAAACCCAGAAGGTGCTCACGCACTCCCAGATCCCCGTCATGGTTTATCGCTGATCTGAGACGGTTCCCTGGGCGAAGGATCGTTTCCCGGGATAACTTCTGTACAATTCCGACGCAACGGCCGGCGACTTTGTCGTTGGTTGTTTAATCGATTGAAATATGATGCCGCGGTCTGATGTCCGCGGCCATTCGGAGAGCTTTATGCCTGCACAGGACAGCATTGATGCGATGAAAACCCAAATGGATGCCGCCAACCTCTATCGTGAAGAAGTCGTGACGGACCGCAAGATCGGCACCATCCACGTTTTGACGCCGGTTTTAGATTCGGGTGATCGCGATATGAATCGCCCGATCCTTTTCCTTGGCGATACTCAGATCATGACGCAGATGGGCCCGCTCCCGATCTCCTTTGAGATCAAGGCTGAAACGCTTGCTGAGGCTGTTGCCGGCTACGGCGAAGCCGCCAAACAGGGCGTGCGCGATACGATCGAAAAGCTTCAGGCCATGCGTCGTGAGGCTGCCAGCCAGATCGTCACTCCGGGCATGCCGGGCTTCCAGGCTCCGCCAGCATCCGGCAGCGGCATTGCAATGCCCTGATGAGATTGGAACAGGGGAGCGCCAGGCATCCCCTGTAGAGAACACATGATTGCGCAACGCCCATTCACTCGTGCCGATCTGGCACGGGCCAAGACGAAGCTGCTGCACGACGGCCGTATTGCAAACGCCGTTGTTACGCGGGTGGAGATTGAAGGACGCTCCTGGACGGTGAAGGATTTTTCGTCACGTCCGTGGTGGGTTCGTGCTTTTATAGGACCGTTCCTGCTGAATCGCGAACTTTCGATTCTGGCGCGTCTGACCGGCGTAGACGGTGTTTCTCAGGAATCCTTCCGCATTGATAAGGAGGCAATGGCCGTGCTCTTCATGGATGGCGAGAATGTCGGACAAAATCCGGCCCTTGTCACTCCTTCATATCTTGAAGCGTTGGAGGCTTTGTTGCACACCATTCATGAGCGCAAGGTCGTGCACCTCGACGTGCGCGGCATGGGCAATGTGATGGTGCGTTCGGACGGCACCCCTGGTCTTATTGACTTTCAGGCTTCCCTATATACGGGTTGGATGCCGACATTTCTGCGGCGTTTCCTTGAGGACGTCGATATGTCGGGGGCTTTCAAAAAATGGCTTCAGTTTCAGCCCGAAGCGATGGGGGAAGAGCGCCGCGGAGAGCTTGAGCGCATCAACCGTCTTCGCAGATTCTGGATCTTCCGAGGCTACTTCGGTCTAAAGAGGCGCTAGCGTGGAAACGTTGCCCGGGAAAGGCCGCCGGGGATCCTATCAGACTCCCTGCGGCTTTTTTGTCGCCATTTTCTGCCGTTTCCGTTAAGATAGCGGCACATTTCATGCGTCCGGCTTTCGCTGGTCCGCGCCTTATTTTCCCTTTATCAGTTCATGTACGACGTGTCCGGACGAGACCTGTGTTCTCCGGCCGCCGTCGTCATGCCCGGAGTAGTCACCAAACCATGGCTCAGTATGTTTTTACGATGAACCGCGTCGGGAAGATTGTCCCGCCGAAGCGTCAGATTCTTAAGGACATTTCCCTCTCGTTCTTCCCGGGCGCCAAGATCGGCGTCCTCGGCCTCAATGGCGCAGGCAAGTCCACGCTCCTCAAGATCATGGCGGGCGTTGACAAGGACATCGAAGGCGAAGCCATTCCGATGGCCGGCATCAACATCGGCTATCTGCCTCAGGAGCCGGCGCTGGATCCGGCCAAGACCGTGCGTGAAACCGTAGAGGAAGGCATGGGCGAGGTGATGCAGGCTCAGGAAAAGCTCAATGCTGTTTATGACGCTTATGCTGATCCCGATGCCGACTTTGATGCGCTTGCTGCCGAACAGGCTCGTCTTGAAGCCATCATTGCCGCAGCCGGCACGAACGTCGAGACCCAGATGGAAATCGCCGCCGATGCTCTTCGCCTGCCGCCCTGGGATGCCGTGATCGGCAATCTTTCCGGCGGTGAAAAGCGCCGTGTTGCTCTCTGCCGTCTGTTGCTCTCTCGCCCCGACATGCTTCTGCTTGATGAACCGACCAACCATCTTGACGCCGAATCCGTTGAGTGGCTTGAGCAGTTCCTGCATCGCTTCCCGGGCACCGTTGTTGCTGTGACCCATGACCGCTACTTCCTTGACAATGCGGCTGAATGGATTCTCGAGCTCGACCGCGGTGAAGGCATTCCCTGGAAGGGCAACTATTCCTCCTGGCTTGATCAGAAGGAAAAGCGCCTGGAAATTGAAAAGCGTCAGGAAGACGCCCGCATGAAGGCGATCAAGCACGAGCTTGAATGGGTTCGCCAGAACCCGAAGGGCCGTCAGGCAAAGTCCAAGGCTCGCATTGCGCGCTTTGAAGAGCTTTCGAGCGTTGAATATCAGCAGCGCAACGAAACGAGCGAGATTTTCATTCCTGTAGCCGAGCGTCTGGGCAATGATGTAATCGAGTTCAATCACGTCTCAAAGGGGTTTGGCGATCGTCTCCTTATCGACGACTTGTCCTTCCGTATTCCGGCCGGCGCCATTGTAGGTGTTATCGGTCCGAACGGCGCCGGCAAGTCCACGCTCTTCAAGATGATCACAGGTCGCGAACAGCCCGACAGCGGCGAAATCAAGATCGGCACCACGGTGCAGCTTGCTGCTGTCGATCAGATGCGCGACTCGCTTCCGAATGACAAGACGGCTTTTGATGCCGTGGCTGATGGTCAGGATATTCTTCAGGTGGGCAAGTTCACCATGTCGAGCCGCGCCTATCTCGGCCGTTTCAACTTTAAGGGCGGTGATCAGCAGAAGCTCGTCGGCACGCTTTCGGGTGGTGAGCGCGGTCGTCTGCATCTTGCAAAGACGCTGCTCGCCGGCGGCAATGTGCTTCTGCTTGACGAACCGTCGAACGACCTCGACGTTGAAACGCTTCGCGCTCTTGAAGAAGCTCTTCTCGAATTTGCCGGCTGTGCTCTTGTGACGTCTCATGACCGTTGGTTCCTTGACCGTATCGCGACGCACATTCTCGCTTTCGAAGGCGATTCCCGCGTTGTGTTCTTCGACGGCAACTACAACGAGTACGAAGCCGACAAGCGTCGTCGTCTTGGCGAAGAAGCTTGCCAGCCCAAGCGCCTCCGCTTCAAGCCGCTCAAGCATTGATGAAGGAATAAGTCCGGCCGTAAGGCCGGACTGCCTGTGCGATGACCGTTCATCTGCTGACATCTGCAAAAAAGCCTCTGCTGGACTTTGTTCGGCAGAGGCTTTTGTCGTTCGGCTCTCGTGGGCGGGATGCCGTGCTTGTGCCTGTGAGCAAAGAGGATGCCGCTGCTGTGGCTGACATGCTGGGACTGGTGCTTCAGGATCAAGCATTTTCGTCAATGCCGGGGCTCCATGTCCTGCCGTGCAGCGGGACAAGGCTTGTCCTTGTTCGAGCGGATACGGCTGTGCAGGCTCTTCGGGAAATAACGACCGTCCCCGATATCCTTGTCTCGATGCCTGAGGATGTCAATGGCGGACTTCGTCGTCTTTTTGGGGGGAGAACACGTCTGGTTATCCCTTCTCCGCTCACGCGTGTTCCCGGATTCCTGGAGCCTGATGGTGAGGGGTGGCGGCTGCGAGGATGTCAGGCTGAAAAGCCGGTTGCTGACGCTTCGAATCGTGTGCTGATTGTGGGAGCAGGGCTTGCGGGTGCCATGACGGCGTGGGAATTGTCTCTGCGTGGCTGCCGGTCCGTTGTCGTTGATGCAGGATTTGTGCCGGGAAGCGGAGCGTCCGCTCTCTATGCCGGACTGATTCATCCTCATTGGCAGGCGTCGGATTCGCCGCTCTTTCAGCTTACGCGTGCAGGCTTTGAAGCCATGACGCAGACATTGCCGGATTTTCCGGAGGTCTTCATCCCGACAGGCGTTGTGGATGCAGCATCGTCTGATGAGGAGTACGAAAAGTGGCGGGAGGCCGCCGCTTCCGATCGCCCGGTGCATTTGCCGGAGAATTTTGCTTCGCTGCTTGAGCGAGAAGAGGCTTCGTCGAGAACGGGGCTCGAACTCTTGCGAGGCGGCTGGTTTTATCCAAAGGCAGGGCTCGTACACGCGGGACGCTTTGCTAGAAGTCTTTTGAAGGAAAGCGGTGCTGAAGTACTGACGGACATGTCCGTGCGCCTTGTGAGACGAGACGGCAAATGGGAGGCGGTAAGTGCTTCGGGCGCTGTTGTTTCAAGAGCGTCTCGTGCGGTCGTTTGTGCTGCTTTGAAAACGCCTTCTGTGTTGGGAGTTTCGCGTGAAGCAATGGGGTTGAGCCCGCTATATGGGCGCATATCGCTTCTTCGCGAGACAGATTTGTCGGATTTGCGCTGCGCGCTGACCGGCGACGGCTATGTTGCAAAAACAGACGGGTTCTGCGCCGTTGGGGCGACGTACGAGCCGGGGGAAGTGCCCGGCGTGACGGTGGGCGCGGCTCACGAGCATAATCTTTCGACTTTCAACAAGCTTATGGGGTTGCGTCCGAATGTGCTTGCGTCGAGTTTTTATGAGGGCGTTCGGGCTGTGCCGGCAGATCGAATGCCGCTGGCAGGCCGAGGCTGGACGGCATCTGAGATTGGCGAACTATCCTTCAAAGGGGTGCCGGAAGTCGGTTCGATTCCGCGTGCGGAGGGACTTTGGATTTGTGCTGGCTTCGGTTCTCGCGGGCTTACTTGGGGACTAGCCTGTGCGCGGCATGTGGCGGCTGATGTGACGGGCGACATTCAGATGCTTCCGAAATCGCTGGCAGTCAAACTTGATCCCGCACGCTTTCTTCCCAAGCTTTTGGTCAAATGAAAATGCAAAAGGGACGCTCCGAGGAGGAGCGTCCCTTTATTTGATTAATGTTGAGGCTGATTACTTCTTGCCGCAGCACTGTTTGTATTTCTTGCCGCTGCCGCAGGGGCAAGGGTCGTTTCGGCCTACTCGCGGTTCTTCACGAACGACGGGTTTGTTCGGGTCAATGAGCTGCTTGAGGTCGAAGACGGCCTTGACGAGGTCGTAAAGGGCGTCCTCAAGGTTCTTCGGCATGGGACCGCTGCGGTATTCCTTGACGAATTCCTCAGCTTCTTCGGGAGTGTCGAAGTCTTCGGGCGAAATGTTGCGGATGATCGGAGTGGCGAGAGAGCTGACCTCTTCGTCGGCGATCAGTTCTTCCGGCCAGTGCATCATGCCGAAGAAGAAGCCGGAGGCCCAGGGTTCGAGGGCTTCAATGCCTTCCTCGTTGGTGATGACTTCATCGTTTTCATCAACAAGCGGGAAAATGACCGGATCGAGCCCGCCCTTGGCTGCCAGGGCGGCTTGAATTTCCTTGAGTCGGATGTCGAGCAGTTCAAGAATGCGGTCGTCTTCGGGCAGGGCGGCGGGGTCGCCTTCCTCGCTGAAAATGTACGGGTAGACGTCGTGCTTGCTCGGGTGTTCGGGATTAAGTGCGTAGGCGGCAAGGAAGCCGTCGATTACGCCGGCGTCCATCACGCCGTCGCTGTTGAGTGCGTCAATGCGCTGCTGAAGCTCTTCAACGAGCTCGGTGTCCATCTGCTTTTCGTTCGCCATTTCTGGAGTTCCGGTTGGGGATTGATGATGGCGCTATCTTAACAAAGCAGGGCATGGCCTGCATGAGTCCGGAGCCGTAACGGAATCTTTCATGCTGGGGGCCGGTGCAACATATCTGCGAGAATATGAAGCAATATTTGTATTTCCAGCATGGAACGCATAATGCTCGATTGGTTTTATTTGCTTCAAGCGGCCTTTCTCGGTGTTGTCGAGGGGTTGACTGAATTTCTGCCGGTCAGTTCGACAGGCCACTTGATCGTGGCGGCCGATCTGGTGGAATTTAAGAATGAGACATCGGACACTTTTGTTGTTGCTATTCAGGCCGGAGCGATTTTCGCGGTCTGCTGGTACTACAGAATGCGCATCGTTCGAGTGCTTCGAGGTCTTTTTTCGGATCCTGTTCAGCAACGTCTGGCTTTGAACACGATTGTGGCTTTTCTGCCGGCTGCAACAATCGGCGTTCTGGTCTCCGATCTGCTCAAGACTTATCTGTTCAATCCGGTTACGGTGGCGGCCGCGCTTGTGGTGGGCGGTTTCATCATTCTTTATGTCGAGCGCCGTCAGGAACGGTTTGGCATCGAGCCGCGCGTGAAGGAAATGGACGACATGACCTGGAAGGATGCGCTTAAGGTCGGCATTGCCCAATGCTTTGCGATGATTCCCGGCACTAGCCGCTCGGGTGCCACAATTATCGGCGGCTTGATTTTCGGCCTGTCGCGCAAGGCCGCTACTGAATTCTCATTCTTTCTCGCAATTCCGACTATTTGGGGCGCAACGGTCTGGGATCTTTGGCAGTCGAGGGAGTTGCTTGCCTCCGTCAATTTGCCTGGACTGGCGGTCGGGACGGTAGTTTCCTTCTTCTCGGCGCTTGTTGTCGTGCATTGGTTGATCCGGTTTGTTTCGCGGCACGACTTTCGAGGATTTGGATGGTACCGCATCATTTTTGGCGGTGTGATCCTTGTGACTTGGGCGACGGGGGTTATTGAATGGTAAGAATAGGTTGATAAAAAAAGCGCGATCCTCCGAGAGGACGCGCTTTTTTTGTGGGTGGAAATGGTTACTTGCGGATGTAGACCAGGTCCCAGATGCCGTAGCCGAGACGTTCGCCGCGTGCCTGAAACTTCGTGCGGGGACGATCGCAGAGCGGATTGCCCATTACGGGGCTGAAGTTGCCGGCGCCGTGGAGATTCTCAAGCAGCGGTTCGCCTTCAAGCACTTCGAGCATTTGTTCGGAATAGTTTTCCCAGTCCGTGGCGCAATGAATGTAGCCGCCCGGGCGAATGCGCGAGGCTAGAAGACCGATGAAGGGCTGTGCGACAAGGCGACGCTTGTGGTGGCGGGCTTTACGCCAGGGATCGG
This sequence comes from bacterium, assembly GCA_037424205.1. Classification (GTDB taxonomy): domain Bacteria; phylum Pseudomonadota; class Gammaproteobacteria; order Burkholderiales; family Burkholderiaceae_F; genus Sutterella. Next base: position 50,041 of record JAXZEJ010000144.1, read on the forward strand.
GGAAGTAGATGTGAACGCCGTCAAGAGAGTTTTCGGCGATCATGTCACGAACGATTTCGACGGCGTCGTGACGAACAATGCGCACATTGGTAAGCGACATTTCGTCGAGGCGCTTTGCGAGGGCGCCTACGCCGGCAACAAAGACTTCGCAGCCAAGAAAGTTGACTTCCGGATGAGCCTGAGCAATGGCGGCAGTCGTTTCGCCCATGCCGCAGCCAATTTCGAGGACGAGCGGAGCATGCCGGCCGAAGGCCTTGTCGGCGTCGAGAAGCTCAGGAGCGTACTCGATCTGATATTGCGGGAGGGATTCGTCGAGTGCGCGCTTCTGGGCAGCCGAGATGTGGCCGCGGCGCATGACGAAGGAGCGGATGTGTCGTGCCTTGAGCGCCTCGAGTTCTTCTGGCGTCAGTTCGGGCTTTTCGGAGTTCTTTTCCATGGTGCGGAGCTTGGGCCGGCCGTACGTGGGCGGCGACGGCCGGCAGAGGACGGGTAGATACAAAAAAATCCCGCTGCTTTCGCTCTGGCGGGATCCTTGAAATATGGAGCGGGTGAAGGGAATCGAACCCTCGTCTTTAGCATGGGAGGCTATTGCTCTGCCATTGAGCTACACCCGCAGCAGATTGGAGATTCTACCATAAAAGAAAGGCGCTGTCTGATGGACGGCTGTTCTTGCATCAGTGACGGAACTGCACGTGGCTGAGCACCCACAAGGCGCAGACAAGCACCAGAATGGCGCCGGCGGTCATAAGCATGAAGGCCGGCGTCATGTGTTCCACGTCGACCACGATGTATCGGGCGACTGCAACGATGGCGAGGGCTACGGGAGTTCGAATCGGGATCTCACGGGTGCCGAGTGCGGATCCCTTTACCATGGAAAGAATTTCGATGTAAAGAAAGAGCAAAAGAAGATCGCCGAGGCTGGCCTTCTCAAGCTCGGCCATGCTCCAGATCGAAGAGCAGATTCCAATTAGGGCTGCGACCGCAATTGCCACGAGCGCAAAGCCTTGAGCAAATGTCAGAATGGAGTTGAACTTGTCGACGGCGCCGGGAAGCGGCGCCGTCTTGGCAGGTAGATCTGAATTCATCATGGCGATAGAAAATATTTATGGAAAACAAATATATGTTTATCCATTGCATATTAGCATCACCAGGCGCAGATCATGCCTCCGTTGAAGCGCTTTGCAACAAATGCTTTGACTTCAGGGGAGTGGTAGCACTTGACGAACTTGGCGACCCAAGGCTTGTCAGCGTCTTCTGCTCGCACGCAGAGGATATTTGCGTAGGGGCCGTCGGGGCGTTCCTGAGCAATGCCGTCCTTGGCAGGAGTAAGACCGGCGGGTTCCGCGTAGCTGGCGTTGATGGCGGCGGCGTCGAGGTCTTCAAGACTGCGCGGCAGTTGAGCGGAATCGAGTTCAATGATGCGGATCTTCTTGGGATTGTCCGTGATGTTCAGCACGGTGGCTCGAATGCCGGCTTTCGGATCGAGTTTGATAAGTCCCTTTTCCTCCAGCATGTGGAGCGCGCGGCTTGCATTTGTCGGGTCGTTCGGAATGCCGACTCGAGCTCCGTTCGGGAGGTCCGTCAGAGCCTTGTACCCCTTGCGCGTGTAGTAGGTCAGCGGAAAGGTGATGGTCGGGGCGGCGGCTACAAGCTTGTAGCCGCGGTCCTCATTCTGCTGATCCATATAGGGCTTGTGCTGGAAGGAGTTGATGTCCAAGTCGCCTGCCACGAGTGCGGCGTTGGGCTGCACGAAGTCGTTGAATTCGACGATGCGGATCTTCATTCCCTGCTTTTCTGCGATTCGCTTGACGACTTCCATGATTTCCGCGTGCGGGCCAGCAGTTACGCCGACGACAATGGATTTTTCAGCGGCGATAACGGAGAGAGGAATACTGCCGGCAATGGCAAAAATGCCGGCGGCGGCGACAAGGCTGCGACGTTTCATAATGACTGTCCTTTGCGGGAGCGAGGAGCCCCATGGTTGTAGTATTTCGGCATTATGCTCGCTTGTGTTTCAGGCGGTTGCGGAGAATAAGCGGTTCTTGATTCCGACGGAGCGAGATACGTCAAACGCCTCATAAGATGTTCTGCCTAGGCTGAATGCAAAAAAAAGCGCGCCGTTTTAGCGGCGCGCTTTTGATGACGCTTGAGGCGCTTACTTGTGAGAGATGCGGCGCATGATCCAGTCGCCCAAGCTCTGAATGCCCTGGACAAGGACAATCAGCACAAGTACGACGGTCCACATTACTTCAGGCATGAAGCGCTGGTAGCCGTAGCGGATGCCCAGGTCGCCGAGACCGCCGCCGCCAACGGCGCCGGCCATGGCCGAGTAGCCGATCAGGCTGATGATGGAGATCGTCAAGCCTGCCACAATGCCGGGCATGGCTTCCGGAAGCAGAACCTTCGTGATGATCTGCATGTTCGAAGCCCCCATGGACTGAGCAGCTTCGACGAGCCCTTTGTCGACTTCGCGAAGGCTCGTTTCAACGATTCTGGCGATGAAGGGCGCAACCGAAAGCGTCAGCGGAACGATGGCGGCTGCGGTGCCGATCGAAGAGCCGACGATGAGTCGGGTGAACGGAATGATCGCCACAAGGAGGATGATGAACGGCACGGAGCGGAGTGCGTTGATGATCGTTCCCAGAATGGCGTTGAAGCCTGGCATCGGAAGGAAGGACTTTCGGTCCGTCACAAAGAGCAGAATGCCGAGAGGAATGCCGGCGAGAGCGCCAATGCCCCCGGAGATGGCGACCATGATGATCGTTTCAAGGAAGGAGTCCCAGATCATCTGAATGAGATTACTTGACATCATTGATCTCCTCAACGATCACGCCGTTGTCCTTCAGGAATTTAACGGCTTCAAGGAACACGCTTGTTTCAGCCTCGACAAGCACGGTGAGAGAGCCGAGGGTCTGCCCTTGGACATCGTCAACAGCGCCTCGGAGAATGTTGAAGTCGATGTTGAAGCGGCGGGAGCATTCGGAAATGACCGGACGCGTGACTTCGTTGCCCGAGAATGCAAGGCGAAGCAGGAAGACTGCGTCGCTGTTGGGATGGTTTTCTCGAGCCTTGCGGAAACGCTCGAGAATGGAGGTCGGCATGTCGCGAGCCATGACGTTGCCGATCAGTGCTTTCGTGGTTTCATGCTGGGGAGCCATGAAGATGTCGACGACGTTTCCCTGTTCGACAATCTTGCCGTAGTTCATGACGACGACACGGCTGCAGATCTGCTTTACGACCTGCATTTCGTGGGTAATCATGACAATCGTGAGGCCCAGCTCCTTGTTGATGCGCTTGAGAAGCGCCAGGGTGGCGACGGTTGTTTCTGGGTCAAGCGCTGAAGTGGCTTCGTCGGAAAGAAGAACTTTAGGGTCGTTCGTCAAGGCGCGGGCAATGCCTACGCGCTGCTTCTGGCCGCCGGAAAGCTGGGAGGGATACTTGTGGGCATGCTCGGTGAGGCCGACGAGCTTGAGAAGAGGCTCGACCTTTTCACGGATAACATCCTTGGGTGTGCCGACAAGCTCGAGCGGAAGCGCGACGTTGTCATAAACCGTGCGCGAGCTCAGCAGGTTGAAGTGTTGGAAAATCATGCCTATGCTGCGGCGGCTGTCGCGCAGCTCGTCTTCAGAGAGCTCGGTTAGGTTCTTGCCGTCGACTGTGACGGTGCCTTCGGTCGGACGGTTGAGAAGGTTGATGCAGCGCACGAGGGTGCTCTTGCCTGCGCCGGAACGACCGATGATGCCGAAGATCTCGCCGGGGCGGATTTCGATCGAGACATCGTCGAGGGCCTTGAATTCCCGTCCCTCAGGCGTCTTGTATGCCTGAGTAATGTGTTCAAGCTTGATCATTTTTGTCTTTGTGCGTACGAATCGCGAAAGGTAAAGTTCGAACAGTTTACCTGTTGTGTGCGGCGATGAGAGGGAAAACGCGGAGAAATAGGGACTTTGTTGAGGTATTACCGCCGGATGCAAATCATACGAATAAAAAAAATCCCGCGGACTG
>JAXZEJ010000145.1:0-1339 GCA_037424205.1 bacterium
GCCGACGCCGACCATCGGCGTGGAGTCGATCTGGTAGGCGTTCCAGAGCATCATGGCACTGCGGGACTTGTTCTTCACGCCGAAGCTGTTGAAGGCGGCATCCCATTTGGCGCCGTCGACGCCGGCTTCGACCATGAAGTCATGGATGTCCTTCGTGGCGCTGTCGAAGTTGTAGTCGCGCGTCTGATAGACGATGCTTTCGAAGAACGGCATGCTGAGGCTGTCGAGCAGGCCGAGAGATTCGAGGGCGAAGTACGTATCGGTGAACGGAAGGTACTTCGGCTGCCAGGCAACCGGGCAGATGCGGACCGTCACGTCGCTCGGCACGGTCTTCTTCCATTCATTGAAAACCGGATGGAACTGCAGGCAGTGCGGGCAGGTGTATGCGAAGAATTCAACGACTTCAATCTTGTCGGCCGGCGTGGGTGCGGCCGGATGAACAGTCAGATACTCCTTGCCGGCCGTGTAGGCGGGTGCGGCGAACGAATACGTCGAAAGCGGAGCGAGAGCGCCGGCGCAGAGAAGATCACGACGGGAAATCATGGATGAATGTCCTTTGTGCAAAAGGTGTCGTTTGAAAAGATGGGGATATTCGGCAGTTTAGCCGAAAACCCTAAGGCGCGACGTAAATCCATTGACATGAATCAAACGGCCGCGCCTCTAGAGACATTTGGGCACAAAACTCCAACCATTAAACAACCGTGAGAGAGAATCGTTTGCAGAGAATGGGCTAAAAATTCATCTCGGGACGCCTGTGTTCTTAACGCGAGATTTTGCCTGCATTGACTGCGGGAGAAGTTTCCCCTATGGCGGACAGTTCCCGACAAGGCTTGAAGTCCCGTGGTTTCAGGCGATTTCGGGTGATACGATCATGCAAAACTAGGTAAAAGTGCCTACAATAACGGAACGCCTGAAATGAAGGCCGTTCCATTAATACCCGAAATCATGAACATCACGCCCCGATTAAGAACCCTTGCCGCTGCAGCAGGATGCCTTGCATTCCTAAGCGCTCCCCTTTGCGGAGCCGCTGAAAAGGGGAATGCCGCATCCGTTCAGAAGGCCAAGGCTTCGAGGCCTGCGGTCCAAAGCGTGATTGAAGCCTGGGGCTTGCCGATGAAAGAGGCCGGCGGAGGCTTCGTGGAATATGAAGGCTGGACGGGACGGCCCGAATCAGGCACCCTGATGGCCTTCTGGAAGCCTGAAAGCCGCCGAACCGCCTGGTTCGCGCTCATGAACTTTCCCGAGGATCTCACTGTTCTGAGCCCGCGATTCAAGTTCATCCGCACGAGCGGCACGCGCTTTGAAATCGACTGCGAGGGGAGGCGCGGTCGTGCGCCAA
>JAXZEJ010000146.1:0-1231 GCA_037424205.1 bacterium
ACCTTCAGACCCGAGGAGAGGCACGGGAAGTTCTTCTTGAGAGCTTCAGTGGTAGCGATCGCACCACTCGGGAAAAAATAAGTCTTCTTGCTGTCGGTAGCTTCGTCATAGAGACGAACGATCTTCTTATAGGCCATTTACTTGTACTCCTTGCCAGTAATTTCCTTGAACTGATCGGGGGTGATAACACCCTTCACAACGGCCATCTTGACCATATCGGCCGTCCAAAGGCCCTTCTTGTAGTTCCATTTAATGATTTTGTAAGACATCTCTTACCCCTTAGTTTTCGTAGATAAAAATGAAGTGACCCGTTTCAAGAGCCGTTGTGCCTGCGGTGACATCATCCGTATCAGTGGTGGTGTAGTTGATGCCAACATCACCCTTCTCACCCCGCGGCCCTTGGATGCTCGTGAACTCTTCGCCGACAGTGAACGTGCTCGATGCTAACGACGCGATCTGAAAGACCTTGCCATCAGGATCAATCACCGTATCGCCGACCTTGATGTTCGTCTGTGGCGTAAGCGAAGAGAGTGCCGCTGTACCGCTTGCGCTCATGTTGGCCGACGTCAGGCGCACTGCGAAGGCGGCTACTTTTGCGTAGCCCTGAGCCTGCACGGCCGCAGACTGCGCGGCCTGCGCCTGAGCCGTGGCGGCGGCGACCTGCTGGTTGATCGTCTCCATGTCCGCGTTGATCTCTTCGCGAATGCCGTCAGTGTTGATACCGGCTTGCTGAGCAATCTTCTTCGCCTCTTCCGCCGTCGCATTCGCCGCGTTGGCCGTGCCCACGGCCTGAGTAGCCGAAATGCTTGCATTCTGAGCCGTCGTCTTCGCGGCATTGGCCGTCGTGACGGCCTGCTGAGCCGTAGTGAGCACAGAATTGGCCGTTATGACTGCCTGAGAGGCATTATTAGATGCCTCAGTCGCCGCAGTGACGGCATTAGCCGCGTTGTTCTCAGCCTTTTTGATGCGCCCATCCCACGAATTGACGGTGACGGTTAAGGTATTGACGCTACCAAGCGCAGAATTCGCAGTGGAGAGCGCCTCGGCCGCATTTTGCTGAGCCGTATTTGCCGTGTTGAGCGCTTCAGTCGCCTTATTCAGCGCCTCGGTCGCATCGCCCGCGACCTCGACCATATAGTCGCCGAGGTCGTTGATCGCGTCCTCTGTCTGCGTCATAACAGACTGACCGCTGATCGAACCCGTGGGCGTTTTGACGTAATGGAAATGAAAT
>JAXZEJ010000147.1:0-6672 GCA_037424205.1 bacterium
CGGATCACGATGCCGCACGCCCGGCCGTCATTGAAAACGTCAGCCATGCGTACGGCGCGTCCGCAGCGCCCGCCATGCACGCCGTCTCCGCTTCCTCGCCTCAGTGCGTCATGGAGGCTTCCGGGCCGCTCTGCAGCGGCTTCCACCTCTGCTGCGTCACGCCTCCCGCCGTTCCCGCCGCCTCGGCCGACACCATTGCCGTTCCGGCCGTCTTCGGCGCGATTGCGAGCATCGATCCCGCCGACACCGGCATCATTCCTCAAAACGAAACGCCTCCTCCAAGAAGCTGAAGCGCCGGGCACGCCTCTGCCCGCATTTCTTCCGGCGGCCCCTGCGCCGTCCTTTTCTTTCAGTTTTCTTTGGAGATTCCTCAAATGGGAATGACTCACTACATGGAGCTCATGATGAGTTCCTGGTACCTGCTCGTCCTTTTCATGGCCGTTCCGATGCTTCTCGCCGAATGCTACGTCGTGAGCGAAATCCTTCTGCTGTTGAAGCCCCGCGAATCGGGCCCGCTCAAGACATTCAACAAGGCCTCGGCCTTTGCTTCGGCCGTCGTCATCGCACTTCTGTCAGCCGTCGCAGGCTTTCATTTTTCCCAGGTCGCCGAATGGCGCACCTGGGTTGACGTGACGGCGTCCGTCTCCTATGTGGCGGCGGGGCTGCCCTTCCTCTATGTCGGACTGCTTGAAGCCGGCGTCGTCGGACGCGCGAAGGATCCCGTCCAAAAGGGCCATGCCGCCGTCGCGGCCGTCGTGGCCTACCTGATTCTTTCGCACGCAGCCATGGTCTTCGGCATGTTCGACCCGGTGCAGTTCGGCTATGAGCCCAAGGACGGCGGGCACCACATGATGCACGACATGGGCGGCATGTCCGCAGGGCACTCAATGCACTCGATGAACGACATGTCGATGCCGTCCTCATCCGAACACCACTGCGACGATTCGATGAGCGGCATGAAGCTTCCCGAAGGCCATCCCGTGCCCGAAGGCTGGCACCGCATGCCCGACGGCACGCTCATGAAGAACGGCCCGATGATGAATCAGGCCCAGCCCGCTCAGCCGGAAGACGCCGCACCGGCTGCCGGCCATCGCTGCGGCTGACCCATAAAGACGAAACGCCGTTTCCGAGCATGACGCTCGAACGGCGTTTCAGAGTCTTTCGAATGTGCCGGAGCTTCGGACCCGGACGAAGCACGCCGGCCGGCGTGCTTCTTAACAAAACTTTACACTGTTCCGGATTGTTCCATTTTTGCAACGTCCCTGCAAAACAGTCGTTTCCAACAGAACACCCGGGTTTGAAAACCTATGCATCAATACCCACAGCATTTCATTTTTTCACATTACGCATTCACTTCGGCATCTGCATGCGGCGCCGTTCTGATATTCCTGTGCGCCTTTCCGCATGCCTGCGATTGACCGTCATTGCCGCACGCCATTTTTTTGCATCCTGCGGCGCAATGGCTTTCGCAAATAGGCGATTCCTGCCTTCGAAGCGCCCCTCGATTTTTCCGAGTAATTTCATTCTTTTGAAAACGCCCTTTCCGCAAAGGATTCGCCATTGATTCAATCCCAATTCTGCGTCCGTATCACGCATGTCTGACAGCCTTTTTCAGCAGCCGGGATCCGCTTCAAAATGCATTCGGAGCTCGAGCAGAGCCGTTAGTCCCACCACCGGGACCGCTCATGAAAAGCTCGAGACACCCAATTCTTTCAAAGGAAACAATCATGAAGAAGACTTTGGTTTCTATGGCCATCCTCGGCGCCTTTGCAGGCTCCGCCTTTGCTGCCGACGTTACGCTTTACGGCGTTGTTGACGAAGGCCTCAAGTACACGCACTTCGATGCCGACCAGGCGGGCGTTGACGCCACCGACACGCTCGAGCTGAAGTCCGGCAACCAGGCCGGCAGCCGCTGGGGCATCAAGGGCACTGAAGACCTCGGCAACGGCTACAAGGTTGGCTTCATTCTCGAAAGCGGCTTTACCGCCGACGACGGCCAGATGGCCGGCACCAACAGCACTCTGTTCAATCGTGAAGCCTCTCTCTCCGTCTACGGTCCGTTCGGCCAGCTCAGCGCCGGCAAGATCGGCGCCATCACGCAGGGCACCTCCTCCTGGGGCCAGATGGGCTACTTCTCCGCATTCGGCACCTCCTACGGCGACTTCGTCGCCCAGGACGGCCAGATTGCCTCCACGACCAAGGTTTGGGACAACATGATCGCCTACCAGACGCCGTCCTTTGCCGGCGTCAAGGTCTATGCCCAGTACGCCATGGGCGACAACGGCACGGAAAACAAGTCCGGCTCCGACCGCTTCTATGCCATCGGCGCCACGTATGACAACGGCCCGGCTCACGTGCTCTTCGCCGTGGACTCCACCAACTACAAGACCTGGGATGGCGAGAAGACCCTCGATGCTGACGACAGCCTGACCGTCACCCTCGGCGGCAACTGGGACTTCGGCGTTGCCCGCGCCTACTTCGGCGGCCAGTACTATGACGAAGTCACGGCTGACTCCGTCGGCGTTCTCAAGGCCTTCAAGCAGTCCGGCAACAAGATCACGGGCTACGGCCTCACCGCTTCCGCCAGCGCTCCGCTCCTCGGCGGCACGTCCTACCTCGGCGCCGGCTGGGTTGACGCCTCCGAAGCCGACAGCGCCACGTCCGATGTGGATTACCAGGCCTGGATGCTGTCCGCCGGCTACAAGTATGACCTGAGCAAGCGCACCAACGTCTACGGCGTTGCCTCCTATGCCAAGGCCAAGCTTGAAAATGCGACGACCGAAACGAAGCCCTCGGCCGCGGTTCTCACGGTCGGCCTTCGCCACAACTTCTAAGCCGTTTTCGGCTTAGTGCTCCGGCTTTGAGACTTCGGCCGGAGCAGATTTGGATTCCTCATTTTTTACCTCGCCCGTCTTCGGACCGGCGGGGCTTTTTTTGTTCACTGCTTCCCGGCATCGCTTGCCTTCGACGCCCATCAACTCGAATAAACACTCTGTCCTAGGCACGACACCCTATTCGTTGGCATTCATCTTGCCTTCTCCTACAATGGTTTTTAAGGCTTCGGCGCCGGTTCGGCCGCCGAGTCCGCCAAACTGCCGCGTGCTGCGGCAGCCCCTCGAGAAGCCGAACAAGACTGCCTTCCGCTACAAATGAGAAGAATCATGCACAAATCCGCTCTTGCCGCGCTCGCCTGCGCCGCCGCCCTCGCCTCCCTCGCCTCCTCTCCCGCCTGCGCCGGCGAAAGGCTCGACGCCATCATGAAGAACAACACGCTTCGCGTCGGCACGCCCGGCGACTATCGGCCGTTTGCCATGAAGGAAGCGGCCGGCTTTGCGGGTCATGACATCGACGTCGTCAACGCCATGGCCAAGGTTTACGGCTGGAAGGTCGAATTCGTGCAGACGTCCTGGAAGGAGATGGCGGCCGACCTCAAGGCCGACAAGTTCGACGTCGCCGTCGGCGGCATCACGCGCAGTCCCGCCCGTGCGCTCATCGCCGACTTCCTGCCGGCCTATGCGCCGTTCGGCAAGGTGGCGCTCGTCAACGTGAAGAACAAGGACAAGTTCAAGTCGCTCGACGACCTCAACCGTCCCGGCGTGCGCGTCATCAAGAACCCGGGCGGCACCAACGAAGCCTTCGTGCTCGCCAACCTGACCAAGGCCGACATCTCCACGCACGACAAGAACTTTGAAATTCCGGGCCTGATCGCCGAAGGCAAGGGCGACGTGATGATCACCGAAAACGCCGAAGCGAAGCTTTACGCCCGAAAGGACAAGCGCCTCCATGCCGCCTTTCTCGACAAGCCGCTCACGCCGGTCAACTACATGGGCTTCATGCTCCCGACGGACGACTCCGACTATGCCCGCGTGATGAACTACCTCTGGGATCTGCTTGACCGCCGCGGAGAACTGAAGGCCATCGAAGCCAAATGGCTGGATTGAGATTGACTCGAGCCGGCGGCGCATGAGCCGTCTCCGCCAAGGTCCCGCATAATTAAAGTCCAAGAAAAAGGCCCGGAAGTATTTCCGAGCCTTTTTTCATGATTGCCGCCTGCAGGGCGTCTGTCAGCGGCCGTTGGCCTTGCGCCACTCGGCGATGGCATCGCTTGCCGTCTGAATGAGTTCGGGGCCGTAGTAGATGAAGCCCGTATAGAGCTGGACGAGGCTCGCGCCTGCCTCCATCTTGGCGACGGCGTGCTCGGGCGTCATGACGCCGCCCGAAGCGATGATGGGCAGCGTCCCCTGAAGATGGTCGGAGAGCACCTTGACGACGGCGGTCGAGCGCTCGAAAAGCGGACGGCCGGAAAGACCGCCGGGATTCTCGCTCTTGGGCTCGCCTTCGACGCCCTTGCGCGAGCGCGTCGTGTTGGTGGCGGTGATGCCGTCCATGCCGTGCTTGACGAAGACGTCGGCGGCGCGGCGAACGGCATCGTCCGAAAGGTCGGGACCGATCTTCACTGTGACGGGCACGTAGCGTCCCGTCGCGTCGGCCATAGCCTTGCGCTTGTCGGCGATGCCGCTCACGAGCTCATCGAGGTAGTCGCCTTCCTGAAGGGCGGTAAGGTTCGAGACGTTCGGGCAGGAGATGTCGATGGCCAGATAGTCCGCCGTCGAATAGCTCTTTTCAATCAGCACGAGATAGTCGGGAAGAGACTTTTCAACGGGCGTCGGCGTCTGCTTGCCGATGTTGACGCCGACAATGCCTCCGCGATCGCGGAACTGAGCAGAGCTGCGGGCAATGTTGGCCATGCCGGCGTCGACACCGGGATTGTTGAAGCCCATGTAGTTGACGACGCCTTCCTTCGGGATCAGGCGCCAGCAGCGCGGGCGCGGATTCCCGGGCTGGCCGACCGGCGTGAAGGTGCCCGTTTCAATATGGCCGAACCCCAGGCGGCCGAGACCCGAAACGTGGCCGCCGGTCTTATCCATGCCGGCGGCAAGGCCGATCGTATTGGGAAAGGTGATCCCCATCACCTTGACCGGATCGCTCTTGGGAAGGCCGGCCACGAGGCGGGTGAGGCCGGCGGCGGAGGCCCAGTCGATATTGCTCATGATCAGACCGTGAGCCGTTTCCGGATCCATCTGAAAGAGGACGCTACGAGCAAGTTTGTAGAGCATGGACATGTAAAGTGGACTCCGAATAGATATCGAGCAAAAGCTTGTCTTGATGACGAATGCGGGCGCGCCGAGCGCGCCGGGCGGCGTAAAAAACGAATGCCGCCGCTTAATCGGCTGAAATTGTACTCGAAGCGGGCTCGGACGGAGAAGCCGGGCGCATCGGAAACGGCGTGAATGCGCCGGAACCAGTCAATGCGGCGCCTCAAGCGACCGGGCCGCATGCGAAAAACGCCTCATTCTCCGCCCGAAGCGGCCGGATTGAGGGACGTTCGCTACGGCGTCCCAGCAGTGATATGATCTACGGGCATTCAGCAAAAAATGCGGCTTTCGATGCTGAGCAAAGCCGCCATTATCAAAGGAGAATAATGATGACCATGCTGGAAGAATACGTCCGCGACCTCGCCGAGCTCGTCAACCGAGACTGCGGCACGACCAATTGTGCCGGCGTGACGTCCGCTGCCGAAGTGATGAAGCGTCACTTCGAATCCATCGGCTGGGAAGCGCAGCTTGTCGATCTCGGACCGACGGCGGGCAAGGGGCTTGTTTGCAAGAACAAGCCGGGCTCGACCGAGTGCGACGTGATTTTCAACGCCCACCTCGACACCGTCTTCCCGGACGGCACAGCCGCCGAGCGTCCCTTCTCGATCGAAGGCACGACCGCGCACGGCCCCGGCTGCTCCGACTGCAAGGGCGGCGTCCTCGCCATCTACTATGCCTGCAAGAACGCCCGTCCGGAAGATCTCGAACGCCTGAGCGTCTGGTGCGTCTTCAATCCCGACGAAGAGCTCGGCTCCCGCGCCTCCAAGGACTGGCTCAAGGAGCTCGCCTCCCACGCCAAGGCCGCCCTGATCTTCGAAGCCGCACGCGCCGGCGGCGAACTCGTCCGCTCCCGCAAGGGCTCCTCCACGCTCCGCTTCACGTTCAAGGGTCTGTCGGCTCATGCCGGCAACAATCCGCAGGACGGCCACAACGCCAACGTCGCCGCCATGCGCCTGGCGCTTGCCGCCTACGAACTCAACGACTTCGAGCGCGGCACGACCGTGAACCCGGGTCTTGTCAAAGGCGGCACGGGCTCCAACATCATTTCGGATCATGCCGAAGTGTCGTTCGACCTCCGCTTCTGGAATGACGAAGACGGCCGTGAACTCATTTCCGCCATCCGCGCGCTCGCCGACAAGACCTGGGTCGAAGGCGTCACCCAGACGGTCGAACAGCCTCACTACTCGCCCGCCATGCCGCTCTCTCCCCTCACGAAGGCGCTCGTCGAAAAGATCGACGATGCCGCCAGAGAAGCCGGCTTCGAAGCCCGCTGGATCGATGCCGGCGGCGCCTCCGACGGCAACCACATGGCCGAAATGGGGATTCCGGTCGTCGACGGCTGCGCCCCTGCCGGCGGCAGCTTCCACTCCGAACGCGAGTTCCTGCGCCTTGAAACGGTTGAAGAACGCATCATGATGATCGTCAACCTCATGAAGCGCCTCTGATCCCGCCAGGGTTTGGTAATCGGGTAGGAGCCCGTGGATTAATTCCACGGGCGTCCTCCCACACCACGTGG
>JAXZEJ010000148.1:0-8717 GCA_037424205.1 bacterium
CGGCAGAATGTCGATGAAGCCCGCGCCTTCGAAGTAGACGGCACGAATGGCCTGAATACTGTAGCGCAGCGGATTGAGGATCGTCGCGGTCTGCATCCAGTGCGGCATGGCGCGCACGCTCGTCATGAGCCCCGACAGGATCACCATCGGGAAAATGATGAAGATGACCGCAACGATCGACTGCTGAATGTTGTCCGCCATGGCCGACACAACCAGTCCCAGGCCCACCATGCAGAGGCTGAATCCGAGGATGACGAGTCCGAGCAGCAGGAAGGAGCCCTTGAACGGGAGCTCGAACCAGAGAAAGCCGATTGCAAATATGAGGAAGGCCTGCACGCAGGCAATGAGCGTCGGGACGACGGCCTTTCCGATCAGAATCTCAACGCTGTCGGCCGGCGTCATCAGCATCATGTCAAAGGATCCGTCCTCGCGCTCACGCGAAACCGAAAGACCGGCCAGGAGCAGCACCTGAATAAGCGCAAGCACCGGAATAAGGCCCGGCACAATCGTGTAGCGGGTGATTCCGTTCTCATTCCAGCGGGCGCGGTCCCGCACCTCGACGGCGAGTCCGCCGCCGTGAGCGGCATTCACCTGAGCCGCAATCGATGTGATGTACCCATACGCAATGCCCGCAGTCGTGGAGTTTCGCGCGTCGGCAACAACCATCATCTCTCCCTTGCGGTCGAAATCGTTCGGGAAGAAGACGCCCACAAGCGATTCGCCGGAATCGACGCTTCGCTCGAAATCCGCAAGCGAGACAGCCGAACGCTTCAAGTCGAAAATGCCCGTGCCGGTGATTCCGCGCACGACTTCGGCCGAAGCGCCGGAGTGCGACTCATCGAGCAGCACCCAGGGAACCCGCTCGAGATTGAAGGTTGCGCCGTATCCGAAAAGGATGGCCTGCAGAAAGACGGGTGCAATCAGCACCACGCGGGAGCCCTTGTCGCCGAACGTAACGACGAACTCCTTCATGACGATGGCAAAAATACGGTTCAGAGAGGCAAAGATGCTCAGCCATAGTCCCTTCAGCATGATGCGCCTCCGTTCCCGTCATCTGACGCCGTCTTCACCGGCTCCCGCTTTCTGAGAGCGTGAACGGCAAGGCCGGCAAAGAGCACGGTCCAGCAGCAGAGGATGCCGACGTTTTGCCAGAGCTGCGGCCCGTCGCCCGCGAGGAAGCACTGCTTGAGCGCCTCGACGGCATAAGTGGGCGGCAGAAGCCGGCCGACCACCTCGACCCAGGCGGGAACACTCCTCAGATCGAAGAGAAAGCCCGAAAGCATCAGGCTCGGCAAATAGGCAAGCACAACCGCAAGCTCAATCGCAATGAACTGGTTTTTTACTCTGGCGGAAATGAAGAGCCCGAGCGCCGTGCCCATGGCCGTCAGAGCGATAAGAATCGAAATCAGTGCCGCAAAGCTTCCGCGAAGCGGCTCGTCAAAAACGGCGAAGCTCACAAAAAGCGTGATCATGGCCCCTGCGAAGGCGATCGCCCAGTAATTGACCCACTTGGCAAGGAAGATCTCAAGAGGCGAAGCCGGCGTTGCAAAGACGGCGGCCATGGTGCCGCGCTCCCATTCGCGTGCGATCACGATGGCGCTCATGATGGTGGAGGCCGCGCCGACGACGATCACGAGAATGCCGGGCACGAGATACCAGGTCGAAATACTCGCCTCATTGAACCAGCTTCTCGACGCAATCGACTTGACGGGCCCGGCCGTGATGCTCTGAGCAACGACGGGGTCGATCATGCCGCTTGCGGCCATCTTCATGACGGAGGCATTGAGCTGGCCAAGCACATAGCTCTTGAAGATCAGCGCCGAATTGCTGTCGACGCCGTAAATCGTGAGCCCGAGCTGCGACGTCCCGCCCGTCTGAGCGCGTGATGCAAAGCCCGACGGGATCGTCAGAATGCACTCGACCTCGCGATCCTCAAGCGCCCTCTCGGCCGGCGCCTTCGAGCGAAAGACCGTCACATCGAAGTATGGATTGGCAGTGAAGTCCACAACAATGCGCTGAGCAGCCGGCGTGCGCTCCTCAAGAACAATCGCGACGGGCACGTCCTTCATGTCCATCGAAATGCCGAACCCGCAGACGATCAGCATGAAGAGCGGCAGCAGAATGCCCAGAACGAGCGCCGACGGATCCCGAAGAATCTGGCGCCACTCCTTGACGACAAGCGCCTGCCATCTCGAAGCCGAAAAGCGCAGGAATCCGGAATGCATCGCACTCATGATCCGACCTCCGTCATCCTGCCTGCGCGGGATGCCTCGACAATTGCAATGAACGCATCCTCAATCGACCGGATCGTTCTTCCCGGCGACGCCTTCGACGCCTCGGCGCGCACCTCGCCGGGCGACCCGATCGCCAGAATGCGCCCGGCATCCTGAATGAGGAAGCGATCGCAGTATTCGGCCTCCTCCATGAAATGGGTCGTCACGACGATCGTCGTGCCCGAGGCCGCCAGCTTCGCGAGGCTGCGCCAGAAGGTGCGGCGGCTCGCCAGATCGGCGCCCGACGTAGCTTCGTCCAGAAAGAGAATCTTCGGATGATGCAGGAGTGCGCATGCGATCGACAAATCGCGTCTTGCGCCCGCAGGAAGCAACTTTGCGGGCGTTCCGCGGTTGGCGGCAAGACCGAATTCCGTCAGCACCTCTTCGACGCGGCGCTTCAGGCTTCGCCCCCAGAAGCCGTAGCTTCGACCGAAGTACCGGAGGTTTTCCTCAACGGTGAGCTTGTCGTAAAGCGAAAACTTTTGAGCCACGTAGCCGATCTCGGCGCGAACCTCGGCCTTGGCGCGGCGAAGATCCCACCCCAGCACCTCGATCCCGCCGCCCGACGGCGCAAGCAGGCCGCACATCATGCGAAAGGTCGTGGTCTTGCCCGCTCCGTTGGGACCGAGCAGGCCGAAAATCTCCCCTCGCCTCACGTCAAACGTCGTGTCGGCAACCGCGGTGAAGCTTCCGAACGTGCGGGAAAGCTCCTTCACGCGAATCGGCACGGCCCCCGCCTCAATACGGCTCTCATGACCGGCAGCCGGCGACTCGCCGAAACCGGCGGAGAGCGCTTCGGTCCCGGCCTTCGCAAAGGTGAGAATCGCGTAGGCGTCCTCCATCCGGGGCGGCCGCTCCGCAACGGATAGTCCCGACGGCATTTCGCCGCCAAAGGCCTCCCTCACCTCTCGCTCGGCCCGCTCCCGGTCAACGGCCGTGTGGAAAAGCACATTGATCCCGCCGTCGCGCGGCACAACATCAAGGAACGGCGACTTGCCGGAATCAAACGACGCCATGAGCATCATGCGACGGGCAAGGGACTGCCCGGCAGCATCCGAAATCCCGGCAAGATCGATTGCAAAGGTTCTGCCACTTGCAAGGCCGAGAAGCTCGGCGGGCGACCCCGACCCAATGATCCTGCCTTCCGACATGCAGAGCACAAGATCGGCCGTCTCGGCCTCTTCGAGATACGCCGTGGAGAAAAAGCACGTCGTGCCGCCCTTTTGAATCATTCTGCGGATCACGCCCCAGAGCTCGCGGCGAGAAAGCGGATCAACGCCCACGGTCGGCTCGTCGAGCAACAGCAGCGCGGGCGCACGAACAAGCGCAACCGCGAGCGCAAGCTTCTGCTTCATGCCGCCCGAGAGCTTGCCCGCGAGTCGATCCTCAAAACCTGCAAGGCCCGTAAGAGCAATCAGGTGCGCGTAGCAGTCCTCGATCGACATGCCTTCGGGCGGCTCCGTTCCTCGAAGCGCGCCGAAGAGCCTCATGTTCTCCATGACGGAAAGATCCTTGTAGAGACCGAGCGCTTGCGGCATGTAGCCCACGGCATTGACGAAATCCTCGTCCTCCGGATCCGGCGTGCGCCCGAGCACGGAAAGCGTCCCGAAGGTCGGTCCTTCGAGCCCGCAGAGCATCTGCATGAGCGTCGACTTGCCGGCACCGTCCGGGCCCACGAGCGCAACAAGTCTCGCCTGCGAAGGAACGGAAAACGTTGCACCGTCCACCGCATGCACAGGACCGCGCCCGTCCTCGGGCATAAAAGTCCTGCAAAGCGCCGACGCTTCAATCACGGACGTCGTCATGGCGGGATTCCTTCTCATGAAACGGCGCGAATCAAGGCGCGAAGTCAACGGTCACGGGCTGGCCGAGGCGGAGCCTGTTGCCGGGATCTTCAACATTGAGCCTGACTTCGTACACAAGCACGGTGCGCAGATCCTGTGTCGCAACGGTCTTTGGCGTGAACTCGGCTTCGCTCGAAACATGTCCGACTCGAGCCCTCAAAGGCTCCGTCGTATCGGTCGTCACAACCGCCTCCGCGCCTTCCTTCACAAACTTCAGCTGCGTTTCGGACACATAGGCGCGAACCCACTTGGGATCCATGATGCTGATCTGATAGACGGTCTTGGCGGCCGACGCCATGTCGCCGGGCTCCGCCATGCGCGTGCGAACGACGCCGTTGACGGGAGACCTGATGACCGAAGCCGTCTCGATCCTGTAGTCCAAAGCCTCAACGGAGGCTCGGCCGGCATCAAGCGAGGCCTTGGCCTGGCGCACCTCATCGGGACGCAGGCCCGCAGCCTTGAGCTCATAGACGGCCCGCACGCTTTCCGCCTGCTTTTCGAGCGCAATGCGGTTCCAGCGTGCGTTGTCCACATTCTGCGCCGTCGTGGCATTGGCTTCCCAGAGCTTGAGCTGACGAGCCTCGGTCTTCTTCGCGAGCGCAAGACTGCTCTCCACCGAATCAAGATCGGCCTTAGCCGCGCGGATTTCCTCCTGACGACAGCCTTCCTCGGCAAGACGCCACTGGGCTTCAAGCCCCTCGACCTGCGCCATAGCACGGCGGCGCTCGATCTCGAGCGCACGGGTGTCAAGGCGGCCGATCACGTCGCCCGCCCTCACCGTCTCGCCTTCCTCCTTGAGCAGCTCCGCAATGCGGCCGCCGCCCTCAAAGGCAAGAGACACTTCGCGCGCATCAACGCTGCCCCACGCCACGCTCGGCCTGGCCTCGCGGCTCTTCTGCCAATCAACCAAACCCCAGCATGCGCACGCAGCAGCGACTGCTGCGGCCGCCAGCAGCACCGCCTTCCTTCCAACCGGCATATCAACTCCTTGAGGAGGATTCCATTTTGAACCATTCAGTTCATTTTAAGGCATTTCGCACGAACATTTTGAACCAATTGGTTCATTTTGAGCAATGTGTTCAAAAAAACCTCTCTCCGCAGACTTCACCGCAAAGAGAGGCATTTTTGGAAGCCAATCGAATCAGTCCCCTTTGTCGTCCGAAGCTTCGTTCAGTCTGTCCGCAAGTCCCGAAACGCGCACGGTACGATGCTCGACGGAGGCGTTGAGGACGTCCTCGGTGCCGAAGATGTCGACGGACCGCTTCGTGCGCGTGACGCCCGTATAGAGGAGTTCGCGGGTTGCCAGGCCGGAGGCGGGATCGGTCGGGAGGAACACGGCGACCTCAGGAAATTCCGAGCCCTGGGACTGATGGATCGTCATGGCGAAGGCCGTGTCGTGAGACGGCAGAAGCGCCGGCGGAAGGCTTCGGTCGGCATCGAAGAAGACTGCACGGAGCTCCAGCTTCGCATTGGGAAGCACGATGCCGACGTCGCCGTTGAAGACGCCGAGCAGGTCGTCGTTGCAGCGGATGATGACCGCTCGTCCCGGATAATTCCATCGGTCGTGCAGGAAGCTGACAAAATCTGCGTCAAGCAGCGCATTCCTCACCCTCTGTTCGGCCCAGACATTGATGCCTTCGACGCTCTGCGCTCCGCGGCGCTGGGCGCAAAGCGGCCTGAAGGTCTGGAAGATTTCCCAGAGCTCGCGGCCGGCAGCATCGACGGCCTCGGGCGCGGGAGCATTGCCGGTCACAAGCCTCATGTAGGCCGCGAGCGCCTCGGTGTAGCGCGTAAAGCGCTCGTCGAGCCATTGACGGGCCGCCTCCGAAAGGCCCCAGTCCCCGCCTTCGGGCAGGGCATCGTCCCAGGCAATGCGCCAGTTCGGATCGGCATCGGACCTGGCGTCAGCCAGAAGACGCTTCACCGTCGTGCGCGCGGTTAAGCTCGAAATGCCTCCGTCGTGGTTGATTGCGGCGGCAAGCTTCGCGATGACGGATCCCGCGGCAAAGCGGCGACTTGTCTTCAGTTCGATCGCATTTCTCGAAAG
Source organism: bacterium (assembly GCA_037424205.1). Lineage (GTDB taxonomy): Bacteria > Pseudomonadota > Gammaproteobacteria > Burkholderiales > Burkholderiaceae_F > Sutterella. Next base: position 6,165 of record JAXZEJ010000148.1, read on the forward strand.
GGCGCCGTCCGAAGCCGAAATGTCCGCGAAGACGGCACCCGGACCCACGGCGGCAAGCTGGTGCTTGTCGCCGAGAATGATGACGCGGGTCTCCTCGGAGACGACGTCAAAGAGCCGCGCCGCAAGATGGATGTCGACCATCGAGGCTTCGTCGATGATGAGCACGTCGGCGGGAAGCGGATTGCCGGCCGAGGGCTTTTCGCCCGAGGCGGTCTTCTTGACAAGCCACTTGTGAATCGTGTGCTCCTCGACGCGGCGCGCGCACTCGCCCGCCTCGTCCTCCGCGACCACCTCCTTCATGCGCGGGAAGTTGCCCGCAATCGGGCCCTGCGTCATCGCAACGATCGACTGGCGCATGCGGCTCGTGGCCTTGCCGGTCGGCGCAGCCAGATAGATCGAAAGATTCTTGTTCTCCTCGAGCAGGCACTCGAGAATCAGCACGACGGTCGTCGTCTTGCCCGTGCCCGGGCCGCCCGAGATCACGGCCAGACGATTTTCAAGCGCGAGCCTCACGGCGCGGGCCTGAAGCTCGTCCGCATTGAGCGCGCCGGTAAGCTTGTTGACGAGCTCGGCCGTCGCGGCGGGAAGAACGCGCGGAGGCTTGGCGGCAATTCTGACAAGCGCGGCGGCCAGTCCCTGCTCCTCGGCAAAGAAGCGTGCGAAATAAAGGCGAGATTTGAGACCGCCCTCGCCTTCGTCCAGCCTCAGAGGCGCGACGGAACGTACGCCGTCATCCTCGACATCGGCCGGAAGGCCCGAATCCGCAATGCCCCATTGCGCGAGCTCGGCAAGATGCCCTCGGATCACCGCATTGCATCCTTCCGGATCAGCATCGGCGTCAAGTCCCATGCGGCGCGCAACGTCGAGAAGCCTTACGCAGACGCTGCCCCTGTCGTCGGCACCTGCAAAAGCCGAGGTTGCAGCAAGCATGAATGCATGCATCTCATCGCCAAAGGGCGGCTGTCGCGCCTTTGCACGAGCGCGGTCCGCAATGCGCAGGAGAGCCTCGCCGAATGCGGAGAGCTTCGGCGGAAGCGTTCGCCCGGAATCGTTCATAGTATTACTCGTCATTCCTGTTATTCCTGATCGGGCAAGAAGAGTTCGTCAAGACGGGCAATCTTATCGATGCCCACCGGATCGAAGACAACGCCCTGCATGCCTTCATCCGTGCGCTCGGCATCGGCCGAGATGCCGCGAAGAAAGACATAGCAGGCGCCGCCAAGCAGCGAGTCGTCGTAGTCGGGACCGAGCCTTGTTTTGAGAAAGCGTCTGAGGGCCACAAGGTAGATGAGGTACTGCAGGCGATAGCGGTGCACGCGCATTTCCTCGGCCATGACGGGAGCGGTGAAGTCGGACTGCTTCTTCACGCGCGGCGTGATGGCATTGCTCTTCCAGTCCAGGATCCAGAACCTGCCGCCCGCGCCGAACGCGAGGTCGATGAAGCCCGTGAGAAAGCCCGAAAGCTCATCGTCGGGAAGCCCCGGAATCCGGTACGGCTCACCAAAGTCGTCCAGAAGCCTCCTGAGATCGCCCGCATTCACCCCGTCCCGCATGCGAAGCAGGAACGGCATTTCGGATGCGCGCTCCGTCAGCTTCACGTCTCGAAGGCGGATGCCCGGCAAGATCTCGGCGTTGACAACGTCGTAGATCATGCGGGCGCCTTCGTTCACGGCCGCCTCACGCGAGGCTTCGTCCGGGAAGGAAAGGAAGGTCTCGACATTCTCTCTTGCAAGGCGGCGGCGAAGCTCGTCGGCCTCCGGCGTATCGGGCGCAACCGCCGGGAAGTCCGCATGTTCGAGCATGCCGTGCATCGCCTCGCCGGCCTTCTTGCCGCGCGGGAAGTTGAGAATCCCTTCGAGCGAACCTGTCGACTGCTTCGAACCGAACCACGCGCCTTCGTCATCGTCGGAAACGGTTCGATTGATGCGCGAAAAGGAGCTTATGTCCCACTTCGACAGCACGGGCGACGCGGGATCGACACCCAGATCGGAATCGAGCTTCGGAGCGGCAGCCGTTATGCGGGAGGCGTTCGACGCCAGCAGGCTGTCGATTTCGACGCGCCTGAAGCCCGGCATGCCGTCAAGCTGCCCGAGAGCTGCAAGAACGGCATCGCGATCGGGCTTCGGTCCGCCCGTCAGCGCCATGAAGTACGCATTTCTCGAATAATGCCAGTCCCAGCCCGTCTTCTGAGCCTTCTTCGACTTGCTCACCGTCAGCTTCTGAGGAAGCACGAGAACGAGCCTGCTCGCCGCTCGCGTCATGGCGACGTACGCCAGACGCACAAGCTCTTCGTTGCGCTTGGCCTTGAGCTCCTCGGACTCGGACGCCTCTTCGTGCGTGAGCGAGAGCATCATCCCGGTCGTCTCGCTCAGCTTGAAGACGGAGCGCTTTTCAGCTCTGAGCACGGCCATGGCTTCGGCGCGCGGCAGATAGACAAGCGGATACTGAAGGCCCTTGCTGGAATGGATGGTCTCGACCGTCACGAGGTTCGCATCGGACGCTAGTCGCACGGCGCGCTCTTCCTCGCCCGCACGCGTTCTAGCCGACTCGAAC
>JAXZEJ010000149.1:0-11250 GCA_037424205.1 bacterium
ATTGCCGGCGCTCCGAAGCATCTGCACGGCATCCTGGAAAACCGTTGCACGGGCTGCGCACTTTGTCTGAACGCCTGTCCGATGGACGCGATCGACATGATTGAAAACGGAAGAACCTGGACACTCGAAGACGCTCACAAGGCCCGCGACCACTATCACCGTTCCAAGAGCCGCCGCGAACGCCTCGAAGCCGAGGATCGCGCAAGACTCGACGCACTCAGAAAGCCCGCCGCCTCGAAGGCCGGCGGTCCCTCGTCGCTCATCGCCGACATCATGGCCCGCGCACGCAAAGCCAACGCCGGCAACACCTGAAAGGCTTGACAACATGATCAAGGCAGCTGACCGAGACGCATTCATGGCGGCACTTGCCGCCGCACACCCCAATCCCCAGAGTGAACTGAACTGGACAACGCCTTACGAACTTCTCGTCGCCGTCGTCCTGTCCGCTCAAGCAACCGACAAAGGCGTCAACATTGCTACCGCGCGACTCTTTCCGGTCGCCAACACGGCCGAAAAGATTGCTGCTCTCGGCATCGAAGGCCTTACACCCTACATTCAGACGATCGGCCTCTACCGCAACAAGGCTAAACACATCATCCGCCTCTCCGAGATCCTCCGTGACGAATACAACGGAGAGGTGCCCGACGATTTTGACAAGCTCATCGCTCTACCGGGCGTCGGCCGCAAAACCGCCAACGTCGTTCTCAACGTCGCCTTTGGTCACCCGACCATTCCGGTCGACACCCACATCTTCCGTGTTGCCAACCGTACGGGCCTTGCCAAGGGCAAAACGCCTGACGAGATCGAAGAAAAGCTCGAGAAAATCATCCCCGACGCCTACAAGCACGAAGCGCATCACTTGCTTCTTCTTCACGGCCGATACTGCTGCAAGGCTCGTTCCCCCGAATGCGAGCGCTGCCCTGTCGCTCAGTGGTGCAGCGCACCAGAGAAGAAAAAGCGACTGGCCGACTTCGGTTTGCCGTCGAGCCGCAAATAGTCCTTGCCTCCTGCGGCTATGCAGTATCTCCTAACGTTTTTTCCCTAGGCGGCATGATGTAAAAACAGAGAGCTCCAAATAACTCTGGCAGAAGACGCCCGGACAATGTCCGGGCGTTTTTCGTCTGCTTAAAATCATCTGAACTCCCCAAGGACAGTCGACACAAAAAGAATGTCGAACTGACAGATAACGTCGTTGAATACAGGAACAAATCATCATGACACAGAGCTGCACATGCCACCAATGTCCTACACCCTCCTACAGCCGCATCGGCAAGCCTAAGGAAAGCTCGGTAATCGGTGAAATTCTCGCTCTCGCCGCCCGTCCCGAAGTAATCAGCTTCGCCGGCGGCCTCCCCTCCCCCGAAGGCTTTCCCGTCAAGGCCATCAAGGATGCCGCCGACTGGGTCATGGACACCTGCCCGCAGGTTGCTCTTCAGTACTCCGCCGTGGGCGGCATGCCCGCTCTCCTCGAAGCCATCGCCAAGATTGAAACCGAACACGGCGTTCCGACGACGCCGGACGAAGTCATGATCGTCTCCGGCTCCCAGCAGGCTCTTGACATGATCGCCCGCGTCTTTACGGACGAAGGCGACAAGGTTCTTGTCGAAACACCGACCTATATGGGCGCCCTTTATGCATTTGAACTCTGCAAGCCGACGTTCGTCAGCCTGCCAACCGACGACGAAGGCCTCAACCCGGATCTGATCGACGACCGCGCCGCCGGCGCCAAGTTCGCCTACGTGATGCCCACGTATCAGAACCCGACCGGCCGCACGATCAGCGAAGAACGCCGCCGCAAGCTCGCCGAAAAGGCCCGCAAGTACGACTTCTGGCTCATTGAAGACAATCCCTACGGCGAGCTCTACTACGCCGATCGTCCGCCCGTTTCTCTGCGCGCCTTCGCTCCCGAACGCACGCTTCGCCTCGGCACGATGTCCAAGGTGCTCGCCCCGGGCTTCCGCCTCGGCTATATCTGTGGTCCGAAGCACGTTCTCAAGGCCCTCAAGCAGATCAAGACCTCCATGGACCTGCACACGAGCACCTACACGCAGCTCATTACCGCCCGCGTGCTTGATCAGGGGCTCTTCGCCGAACATCTTCCGGCCGTCCGCCGCCTTTATGCCGAAAAGGCCAAGGTCATGCTCGACAGTCTCGAAGAATTCATGCCCAAGCATCCTGAAGTCAGCTGGACCAAGCCGACTGGCGGCATGTTCATCTGGCTCAACCTTCCCAAAAACATCGACTCCGCCGACCTGATGAAGAAGGTTCTCGCCTCCGACGTCCCCGTCGGCTTCGTACCGGGCGTGGCCTTCTACACGGACAACCCCGAACTCAACCACTGCCGCCTCTCCTTCGTGACGGTTCCGTCCGAGAAGATCGTGGCCGGCATCAAGTCCATTGCCGAAGCCCTCAAAACCTTCCTGTAACCTCAGTTCGTGCGCATGAGTCCGCCTCAAGCGCACATCTTCTTCACGAAACGCCTGCACCGTATTGACGGACAGGCGTTTCGCTTTTTCGGCACGACAATCTTTCCCGACATTCAATATGAGCGGCGAATGCGCATCGCACGCATTCGTCGCCGGCCTTGCGGACGCCCCCTGAACAGATAAGGCTGTTTCGACAAGCATCACGCGTCCGTCCCCCCGGCCAGGAAGAGCTTCTCAACAAAAAAAGGCGCTTCCCTGAGAAGAAACGCCTTTTTTCATCATCTGTCTGACAAACCCCTTATTCGTGCCTTGCTGCTTCGGGAAGCGTCAGCACGACGCGAGTGCCGCCTTCGGGTGATACGCGCTCGACCTCGACAACAGCACCGATGCGAGAAGCGCGTTCGGCCATGATTGAAAGGCCGACGTGCTGTCCCTTGCGCTCGGCAACAAGTTCTTCATCGATGCCGACGCCGTCGTCAGTGATCGTAACCCTGAGATCGTCGTTGTTCTCGATCCGGATGTCAACATTTTCGGCATGAGAATGCTTGCGCACGTTTGAGAGCGCCTCCTGAATGATGAAGATCACCTGAAGCTTCTGCCTCGGCGTCAGCCGAGGACCACGCCCCGTCACACGAAGTCGTGCGTTCATGCGGGACTGTCCCTCGAAGCGGTCGATCACAGTGCGAACGCCCTCGATGAAGCCCTCCTTGTGCAGGCGCTCGCGGAAGTTGAGGAGAAGTTCCCGTACATCCTCGTAGCATTCCTGAACACCGGTGCGGATGGCCTCGAGCGACTCGTCTCTCAACGCCACATCGTTCGTGCGAATGGCATCCGAAAGGAACTGAACCTGCAGATTCAGGAAGGAAAGCGCCTGAGCAATGGAATCGTGCAGGCCCTGAGCAAGGAGCTGGCGCTCCTGCACAACGGCAAACTGTCGATCACGTTCAATAAGGCGATTGCTCGCCACGGCAACGCCGAAATGCGTGACAAAGTTTTCAAGCAGGCGGATGACCTGAGTCGTGAGGTGCGGACTCTCCCGGAAGAATATGGTGAAGATGCCGAGATCGCCTGATGAAGAGCGAATCTGGAAGCTGTATGCCGTCTTGAAGCCGGCCTCGACAAAGCGCTTTGCAAAATCATCATCGAGCTCCGCAAACAAAATGCAGACCGGATAAGTCTTGTTGAGCACGGACGGAACGACCCCGACATCGTCTGGCAAATCGTTGATCGCCTTGACGAGGTCGACCGGCAGGCCCTCGGCGGTAAGCAGCTGCAGCGAATCGTCGCGTCCGGAGAGAAGCTGAAGCGTGCAGCCGTCAGCATCCGTCTGACGCATGATGCGCGAAACAAAGCCGTCCGCAAGGTCATCCAGGCTGCGGCGCTGCGTGAAGTAGGACGTCATCTCATAGAGCTGGGCGAGATGGCTGTTTTTTTCCTCAACGCTTGCCGTCTTCTCGGCAACCTTCTGTTCCAGGTTGTCGTAGGAGTCCTTGAGGCGTGCGGCCATTTCGTTGAACCCCGCTGCAATCTCGCCGATCTCATCCTCGCTCTTGACTTCGGTTCTGGCCGTCAGGTCGCCCGCAGAAAGGCGGCTGATGGCTGCGCCAAGATGCTCGAGCGGATGGATTACCCAGCGAAGCAGGAATGCCATGATGGCAAAAAGACTCCCGATTGCAAGCACAATGAGAAGGCCCTGCAAATAGCGAAGCTGCCAGAGGAACTGCTCGCGATACTCGTCGATCTCATTGGCCAGAGCCGCAAGCTTCTCAGTGTAGAGATTGATATCGCTCATCACCGGCTGAATCGTGCCCTTGCGCACGGCGGCCAGGTTCGGCAGCACGGACTCCTTCCACTCGACATTGATGTTTTCGAGCGAGGTCTGGATGGCTTCGGTCTCGGGAACAAGGAGGGGACGCCACTGATCCCCCTTATGAAGCAGATCGAAGGCTGCATTGACCGTGCGAACCTCCTTGTCGAAGTCGCGATTGTCATACTTCGCCTGTGTATAAAGCGCGGTTCGGAACACATGAAAACGAATGTCGCCGATGATGTTCGCCGCAGCCGACGAACTTTCAAGCTTCCAGTTGAGCATCATCGTGTATCCGATCGTAGTCACGATGAAACTCACCCAGATAAGCGTGAGAAGTAGAAGCCTCGCCGAAAGGCTCTTGAAGAAGCGGAGCGGATTAAGTTTCACAACAAGAATCCTTCTAATATCGAATGGGCGTGTCAGAGAAGGCGCGGATTTTCGTCTTCAACCTGAATCGTCAGTCCGCTCTCAGAACCGGCCTTGACCGATCCATCTCCGTCATCGCCTTCGGGCCTGACGGGGGCGATCGGAGCGATCCTCTCGACCGTCCAGGCAACGGCGATCTGACGCCCCTTGCGGGCGCGCTGCATGCGGAACTCCTCAAAGGACTTCCGTGTGATCTGCACTTCGCGCGGCTTGCCGCCTCGTCCGGTGCCGGACGCCGTCAAGCCGCGTTCGTCAACGAGCGTCATGCCGATCATCTTTTCACCGGGTTCAAGCTTCACAAGCGTTACACCCATCCCGCCGTTGGACAGTCTGCGAATCTCATCATGTTCGAAGACAACGAGACGCCCCTTTTCAGTAAGACATGCAATCAGGGGAAGCGACGCACAGCCTTCGGAAGGCGGCAGCAGCGTTACGCCGTCTGCCATGCGCACGAAAGTGCGGCCGATGCGCTGCGAAGCCTTCAGGTCTGCAATCGTGCACTTGAGTCCAAGACCATCAGTCGTGCCCAGAACTATGTCCTCCTTCTCACGGCCGGCAAAGACGCCGACAAAGCGCTTCATGCCCTTGTCCAGATCGAAGAAAGACGTCACCGGCAGGCCGTCGCCGCGCCCGCCGGGAATGGCGGAAACCTTGCAGGTGTACACGCGGCCCGTATCGGTGAGGAAGCTGATGTCGTCAATCGTTCGGCACTCGACCGCGCATTCGAATCCGTCGCCAACCTTATAGGTGAGAAGGGTGCAGTCATGACCGTGGCCCTGACGGGTCCTCAGGAAGCCCTTCTGAGAGAGCACCACAGTAACGGGTTCGTCGACAACATGCTGCTCGGCCTGAAGGACGTTGGCCTCCTCAATGAGAGTGCGGCGATCGTCGCCGAAAGTCTTGGAAGCCTGCTCGATCTCGCGCGCCACCGTGCGGCGAAGAACGCCGTCGCTGCCGAGAATGCGCTCAAGGGAAGCCTTTTCCTTATTGAGCTCGGCAAGTTCCTTTTCGATCGCAATTGCAGCAAGACGAGCCAGCTGGCGAAGCCTGATTTCCAGGATGTCGTCCGCCTGACGTTCAGAAAGGCCGAATTCGGCAATCAGCGCAGGCTTGGGCTCGTCGCTGTTGCGGATGATCTCAATCACGCGATCGATATTGAGGAGAACAAGCGCTCGACCTTCAAGCACGTGAATTCGGTCGTTGACCTTGTCGAGCCTTGCCTGAGTGCGGCGGCGCACGACCTGAAGACGGAAGTCAATCCACTCGCCAATGATTTCGAGCAGATTCTTCTGCTTGGGCTTGCCGTCGTTGCCGAGCATGACAAGATTGACCGAGACGTTCGACTCCATCGACGTCTGAGAAAAAAGAGCCGTCACAAATTCTTCGCGATTGATGCGGCTGCTCTTGGGTTCGAAGACAAGACGCACGGGCTTGTCTTGCGTGGATTCGTCGCGAACGCGGTCAAGAATGGCCAGCATGGCGCTCTTGGCCTGCTGTTGTTTGGCGGAGACCGTCTTCTTGTCCTTCTTGGCCTTCGGGTTGGTGATGGCTTCAATCTGATTGAGAACATCCTGAGAGGACGAAGCCGGCGGGAGCTCGTCAACGACAAGCTGCCACTGGCCGCGCGCAAGCTCCTCAAAGTGATAGCGGGCGCGAACGGTAAGCTTTCCGCGCCCAGTGCGATAGATGTCGCGAATTACGCTTCGCGGACTGATGATCTGGCCCCCGCAAGGGAAATCAGGAGCGGGCAGCACCGAAAGAACCTCATCAAGAGAAGCCTCGGGCTTGTCAATCAGCAGCAAGCAGGCGGCTGCGACCTCCCGCAGGTTGTGCGAGGGAATGTCGGTTGCCATGCCGACGGCAATGCCGGACGAACCGTTGAGAAGCACGAACGGAAGCTTTGCAGGCAGCACCACAGGCTCTTGAAAGTTGCCGTCATAATTGGGCGTGAAGTCGATCGCCCCCGTATCCACTTCATCAAGCAGAAGGCTTGCGATCGGCATGAGGCGCGCTTCGGTATAACGCATTGCAGCCTGCGAGTCGCCGTCGCGGCTGCCGAAGTTGCCTTCGCCGTCAATAAGCGGATAGCGAAGCGAGAAATTCTGAGCCATGCGCACAAGCGCATCGTATACAGACTGGTCGCCGTGAGGATGGTACTTGCCGAGCACGTCGCCGACGACGCGGGCGGACTTGACGGCCTTTGACCCAGCCTTGACGCCCATGCGCTCCATGTCAATCAGGATTCGGCGCTGCACCGGCTTCTGACCGTCGGAAACGTCCGGAAGCGCTCGGCTCTTGACGACCGACATGGCGTACTCAAGATAAGCACGGCTTGCATAGCGTGCGAGAGTGAGCTGGCCGTCGGACTCGACATTGCCAGTCATCACCCCATCAACGCTAGCACCCAATGCCGACGCCCCCTCCTCTTCGCAGTTCGTCTGCTCGGATGCCCCGGCATCCTCTTCATCGACATCAACGGACGCGACAGCAGATTCAGAAGCCTCTGAAGCTTCTTCGGCCGTCTCCTTCTGAACGGAGGTCTTGATATTTTGTTCGGCAGGCTTGGAATCCCTTTCCAAATCATCTTCGTAGACGAGCGCCAGATCGCCGAAGAGACTGCCGTCTTCAGTGGCCTCGGGATTGAGACCGGTCTTTTTTCTTGCCATTTCTTCTCTCCAGCTCAAACGTCCGCCTCAACGCGGTCGCCGTATTCTTCCATCCAGAGCTTGCGGCTGCCCGCGCTCTTCGTCGCCATCAGAAGGTTCATCACCTCGCCCGTCACTGCTTCGTCAACGTCACCCATGCCTACGGGCAGGAGTCTGCGGGTATCGGGATGAAGCGTAGTCTCGGCCAACTGCTGAGCCTTCATCTCACCCAGCCCCTTGAAGCGGGAGATCGAGATCTTGTCATCCTCAAAGCCTTCCTTCTTCAGAGCCGATAAAGTACGCGAGAGTTCTCGGTCGTCGAGGCAATAGAACTTGCGCTCCGGCTTTCGCCCCTTCTTCGGCACGTCGACGCGATAGAGCGGCGGCATGGCCACATACACATGTCCCAGCTCGATGAGCTTCGGGAAGTGGCGATAGAAAAGCGTCAGCAGCAACACCTGAATATGACTGCCGTCCACGTCGGCGTCGGACAGAATGCAGATCTTGCCGTAGCGAAGCCCCTTGAGGTCGGGATCGCCTTCGGCGGGATGAGGATCCACGCCGATCGCAACCGCAATGTCATGCACGGTATCGCTGCCGAAGATCTTGTCGGCATCGACCTCCCACGTATTGAGAATCTTGCCTCGGAGCGGCAGCACCGCCTGGAATTCCTTGTTGCGCCCCGACTTGGCGGAGCCGCCTGCGGAGTCGCCTTCCACGATGAAAAGTTCGTTCATGGAAATGTCGGACGATTCGCAATCGGTGAGCTTGCCCGGAAGCACGGCAACACTCGAGGACTTCTTCTTTTCGTACTTCGTCGACTGACGCTGGCGAGCCTGCGCCTGGGAAACAATAAGCTCGGCGAGCTTCTTGCCTTCCTCAACGTGATCATTGAGCCAGAACTCGAACTGAGGACGCACAAAGCCGCTCACGAGCTTCATCGTCTCGCGGCTCGTCAGCTTCTCCTTGGTTTGCCCCTGAAACTGCGGATCAAGCGCCTTGGTGGAAAGAACGAAATTTGCGCGGCTGAAGACGTCCTCGGAGAGGATCTTCACATTCTTGGTCTGCAATCCATGGGCCTGCATGAAGGCGAGCATGGCCTGATAAAGACCGTCCTTGAGGCCGGCCTCGTGCGTGCCGCCTTGCGGCGTTGGAATCAGATTCACATAGCTCTCGCGCTCGAGAGAGCCTTCAGTCGTCCAGATGACGACCCAGGCAGCGCCTTCACCGACCGCAAAGCCGTCGCTCGAATCCTCTACGTAGCCATGCGCTTCGAAAGGCGCAACGAGCGGTTCTGTTGCAATTTCGGAAAGGAGGTATTCGCGAAGACCTCCCTCATACTTCCAGCAATCCTCGCGGCCGGTCTTTTCATTCTTGTAAACAACTTCGCACCCCGGAAGCAGCACGGCCTTGGAACGGAGAAGGCGCACGAGAGCCGCTTCAGGAATCGAAGGATTGTCAAAATACTTGGGATCGGGATACGCCGTCACGCGCGTACCGGTCTGAGACTTGGGACGCGGGGACTTTCGGGACTTCAACGGACTGACCACTGCGCCATCGGCGAAGCCGATGGTCGATTCCTCGCCGTCACGCCAGACGGTGACGTTCATGGTCTTAGAAAGCGCATTCGTCACCGAGACACCCACGCCGTGCAGACCGCCTGCAAAGGAATACGGACCGGACCCGTCAGCCTTGGCAAACTTGCCGCCGGCGTGCAGTCGGGTAAAGACCAGCTCAACAACAGGCACCTTTTCCTCAGGATGAAGCCCCGTTGGAATGCCTCGACCGTTGTCCTCAACCGTGATGCCGCCGTCGGCATGAAGAGTTACGGAGATTCTCGTGCCGAAGCCCGCGAGAACCTCGTCCGTCGCATTGTCGATGACTTCCTGAATAATATGGAGAGGATTGTCCGTGAGCGTATACATCCCCGGGCGCTGCTTGACGGGCTCGAGGCCCTTGAGCACCTTGATCGAGGAAACGCCATAGTCCTCCGCACTGCCGTTTGTCTTCGCCATAATTTTTACTACACCCGTCCGATTTCAATACTCGAGAAAGGAACTACCTGATTGTCCGCCTCGAAACAGTGCATGGATTGTAACCCATGTTTTCAGAAAAGCCGTCCCCTGCCTGCCCGGACGATCAATGGCGTCGCAGACAGGAAAGATTGAATAAAATTGACGAGTAAAGCTCCACTATTAAAAAAATCGGAGGATTCTCTCTAACCTGCAGAAAAGCTATCTGCCGTCCAGCCACCCGTCGCACAAAGTCTTGCCCGGACTTCATTTTTGTCTGAGCCTTCTTCCTGCGCTGGATTCGCAGGTCTCGAGACGTTTCCATCCACATTCAATAAAGGCAATCCACAATGAGCAAACTCTACATGGGCTTTGACGCCGGAACCCAAAGCGTCAAGGTCGCCGTCTACGACGAACAGTTCAAATGTCTGACGAGCCACAGCCTGCCCACGCACCTCAACTATCCGCAGCCCGGCTGGGTTGAGATGAGCGCAGACGAATTTCTCGAGATCACCGTCAAGTCGATGACCGCCTGTGCACAGTCTCTGCGGGAAATGGGCCGCGATCCACAGGACGTCTGCGCCGTCATGGGCGACGGCATCATCTGCGGCATCGTCGGCGTCAACGCCGAAGGCAATGCCGTTACGCCTTACATCAACTATCTTGACAGCCGCACGACGCCCGACGTCGAAGCGCTCAATGCCAAGAAACTCGAAATCTGGGGCCGCGAAACGGGCAACCCGGTCGCCTCCCCGATGTTCCCGGCGATGTTTGCCCGCTGGTTCCTCAAGAACAACAAGAACTTCTGCCGCGAAGGCGTCAAGTTCGTGCACAACGCCCCGTACATTCTGATGCACCTTGCAGGTCTTAAGGGCGAGGAAGCCTTTATCGACTGGGGCGCCATGTCCGGCTGGGGCCTCGGCTACGACGTTCAGAAGAAGTGTTGGTCGGACGAACAGCTGGCCATTCTCGGCATTGACCGAAAATTCATGCCGCGCATCGTCAAGCCCTGGGACAAGATCGGCGGCCTTTCAACAGAAATGGCCGAACGCACGGGCCTCAAGGCCGGCATTCCCATTCTCGGCGGTGCCGGCGACACCATGCAGTCCATGCTGGGCTCCGGCATTTTCGAAGCCGGCCAAGGCGTCGACGTAGCGGGCACCTGCGCCATGTTCTGCGTTTCCACCAAGGGCATCGTCCCCGAGCTCTCCAAGCCCGGCACAGGCCTCATCTTCAATTCCGGCACCCTCCCCGACACGTACTTCTACTGGGGCTTTGTCCGCACGGGCGGCCTCGCGCTGCGCTGGTTCAAGGACAACGTCTGCCAGAAAGCCGACGATGCCGCCTACTACGGCCCGATGACGGACGGCGCGGAAAATGTGCCCGCCGGCTGCCGGGGCGTCATGTTCCTGCCCTACCTCACCGGCGGTTCCGGCGAGGAAAAGGAAGCAAGCGGCTGCTTCCTCAACATGACGATGGACGACGACCAGTTCGTCATGTGGCGCGCCGTGCTTGAAGCAATCGGCTACGACTACATGGGCCTTGCCGACAGCTATCGCGCCGCGGGCGTCAACCTCAACCGCATCACGGTGACGGAAGGCGGTTCTCGCAATGCTCTCTGGAACCAGATCAAGAGCAACATGCTCGGCGCCGATGTCGTGCGCTTCAGAAATGCCGGCGGTGCGGTTCTGACCAATTGCATCGTTGCTGCCCACGCCGTGGGAGATGCTCCGAACGTCAAGCAGACGCTCTCCGACAACATTGCACGCGATGCCGAATACACGCCCGATGCCGCGCTTACCGCACGCTACCGCATGCTCTACGACATGCGCCAGCTACTCGTACGCGAAGACATGAAGGCCGCCTTCAGCCGTCTTGTTGCAATGCGAACCGTCGAATAGTTTCCAAACTCGACGAGATCGGAAGAGCAC
>JAXZEJ010000150.1:0-1477 GCA_037424205.1 bacterium
CCGCAGCCATCAGCATGCGGTGCGCGTAGGACTTGGAGGCGATGGCCTCGATGGCGCCCGAGACGGGGGCCGGGTGGATCGTCGTGACGGTCATGATGTCCCGTGGTATTCAGTTGTTGACGGGAATGCCCGCGGCCATCAGCTCGCGAAGAGTCTCAAACGAAGCCTTTTCGCAGCGGCAGTCGCCCCAGGCATGGGGAAGGATCAGTGTAATCGCGGCGCCGGCCGACTTCTTGTCGTTCCTCGCGGCGTCAAGCAGCTCGTCGACGTTCCAAGGGCATTCGTTCGAAAGGCCGAACTTGTCCAGAAGCGCGTCGAGAGGCTTGAGCATCTCGGGAGAAGCCTTGCCCGTACGGACCATGGCGCGTGCAAGAACTGCCATGCCGATCCCGACGGCTCTGCCGTGCGGGACACGGTAGTGCGTCACGCGCTCGACGGCATGGCCGACGGTATGGCCGAGGTTGAGAAGGGCGCGGCGGCCCTGTTCGAATTCGTCTTCGGACACGATGTCGCGCTTGATGCTGACGCACTCGGCGATGATTTTCATCAGCACGTCGTCCGTGATGTCGCCCGAGAGAAGCTCGGGCAGAACATCGTTCCTGAGCATTGCATACTTGACGATTTCGGCCCAGCCGTTGGATTTTTCCGCTTCGGAAAGGGTGTCGAGACAACTCGGATCGCACAGCACGACGACGGGCTGGAAAAAGGCGCCCATGAGCTTTCTGCCGGCCTCAAGATTGACGGCGGTCTTTCCGCCCACGCTTGAATCGACCATGGCCAGAAGGGACGTAGGGATCTGGACGCAGGCAATGCCGCGCAGGTACAGGGATGCGGCAAGCCCGGCAAGGTCCCCCGTCACGCCGCCGCCGAGCGCGACGATCGAATCGCTGCGCGTGAGGCGAAGGCCGGCGAGATGGTTCAGGAGTTCAAGGAGCGTTTGAGGATTCTTGCTTTCCTCGCCCGCGGGAAACGTCCACTCTGAGACCTCGAAGCCCGCGGCCTCAAGCGACGCACGAACGCGGGCCGCATAGAGCGGCATCACGTTCGAGTCGCCGACGATGACCGTGCGGCTCCCCTTGATGAGGGGCCTTGCAAGCTCGCCCGCCTTGTCCAGAAGCCCTTTGCCGATGAGCACCTGATAGGGTCGGCCGGTTTGCACGTCGATGGTCTGCATTATGAATGTCCTTGGTTTGCGTGAACGATGGTTGAATGATGCCCGGATTATTCCGGAAGCGCGTCATGAGAGTTTAGACGCTCTCGGGCGGACCGGCGGGATAGGAAATGGTGCGTGCCATGATTCTCTCCAGGTTGGCGGGAGAACGCTTGCGGCAGGAATTCGGTAGAGGCGGGCTCGTGAATCGGAGCCCTAAGACGGGAAAACCTGCGTGGAGCGTGAACTCGCCGCAGGTTTTTCAGATGGGATCAGTCGAAGACGGATGCTGAACGTGGGGAATTCACTTTTACCGATAAGCGTAGT
>JAXZEJ010000151.1:0-1089 GCA_037424205.1 bacterium
CCCTCTCGGGACTTTCACCCGCTAGAACGTGCCCATGCCGAGCACACATGAAAACCGCCGCAGGACGGGCCTGCGGCGGTTTTTCAGAGCTGCTTCGCTAAAAGCGGATTACGGAACGTAGCGTTCGGGTTCGGGGCTTTCGAACTCGGTTTCGATCCACTTGAAGCCGTTGCGTTCGGCGGCGGGGATGCCGGCCTTCGTCGTGATGAGCGTGATGCCGGAACCGAGGATCTTGCCGTCCTTCATGACGGACTTGCCGGCGACGATCGTTTCGACGGCCTTCTGGCGGTCGAAGTCAAAGACGGTAATGTCGGCGGCGGCGCCTTCGGTCAGATGGCCGCGGTCATGCAGGCGGAGGTGGCGGGCCGGGTTGACGGAGGTCTTGACGACAAATTCGGGGAGCGTGAGAGCGCCGAACTTGACGAGGGAGAGACCGACCGAGATCGTGACGTTGCGCGGGATGCAGCCGCCGTCCGTGGAGATGGCGTCGACAACGAAGGAGCCGTCTTCGCGCTTGGCCGTGGCGACCATGAAGCGGGAGAGAGCCGGATTGACCGGGAAGCTGCCGGCGCCCTTGCGGCCCTGCTTTTCCCAGAGTTCGAGAGCAGCTTCGCCTTCGACGAGCTCGGACATGAAGCCGTTGTCGGCGATGGCGAAGCAGCGGTGCGTCAGGAAGGCTTCGCGCATGCCGACAGCATCGGGGGTGAGGCCGAAGGTTTCGAGGCAGGTGCGGGTGACGTGGTCGATGATCTGGCCTTCGTCGTCGACGTCAAGCACGGTGCCGTTGTTCGGGCTGACATAGGCTTCGCACCAGAGATTCGGGTTGGCGCGGAGCATTTCGATGGCTTCCTGGGCTTCGTCGCCGACCGGGTTGACGCGGCCGCGGCAGTAGGCATTGATATGGGCGAGATGGAGACGCTGGCCCTTGGCGGCTTCGATCACTTCGCGCATGCCGAGGATGTTGGAGCCGGCGGTGTGGGAGCCGGCATGCCAGGCAACGTAGGCGTTCATGTCGTTGGCCGTCTTGACGAGCTCGCGGCTCGTTTCAAGAGGCAGAGGCCAGTGGCCGCCCATGATCTTGACGCCGAT
>JAXZEJ010000152.1:0-4063 GCA_037424205.1 bacterium
ACCGAGAACCGGGACGGCATAGGTTTCGATTGTGGACACCCACTGCGATGCGTGCTTTTCGTTTTTCCAGCGCTTGACGTTTTGAATGGTCGCGATTGCACCAGGATAGAACTCTTTGAAAGTGATGCTTTCTCGGGCGTCTTCTTCTGAAAGCTTTGATGATGACGGATCGATGCCGTCGGCCGCCATTGAGAGAATTTTTGCTGCCCGCGCTTTTGCAGACGTGATTGAAATGCGCGAGGCGCCACCGATCGACAAGTCTTTCCGTGTCCCCGCGAATCGGTAGCGGACAACCCACTGCCGGGAAGACTCAGAACGCACGAGAAGCATCAACCCACCGCCGAGCGAGTACCGGCCGGGTGGCAGCGTCATGAAATTTTTCGAAGTGACTTGATCTTTCATATCTACCTTTGGGCGGTGAATCGCGTAAGACCCACCAGAGACCCACCGAAAAAAGACCCACCAAAAGACCCACCTCCACAGTCTATCGCATGGCGTGATATGTCGCAATCTGGCGGATTTTGGCGGAACCGACGAAAGTAGAATTCTGGAATGTGCCTGGTACTCAAGGCAAATAAAGAAAAACCCCGGAGCCTGAGAGACTTCGGGGTCTGTGTTCTGGCGGAAGGGGAGGGATTCGAACCCTCGATACGGAATTTCCGTATGCCGCCTTTCCAGGGCGGTACATTCAACCACTCTGCCACCCTTCCAAGATGGAGCGATTCGACGTTTGCCGTCGAGAAGCGAAATTGTACAGTATATTTTCAAAGTTGTGTGAACTTTTTTTGCGCATCGACGCTTCAACGAGAAAAATCAAGCGATGGGACTCAAGATCTACAACTTCTGCTGCGAGTTCGGCCATGTGTTCGAAGGCTGGTATCGTTCTGACGACGCTTGGAAGGAGGACCTGAAAAACGGCCGGCTCTCCTGCCCGGTATGCGGCAACTGCTGCATAGCGAAGCGCCCGAGCGCGCCCAATTTCAGCAAGGTTTCCGGCACAACCCGGACGGACGTCGATGGGGATGTTGCCGCTCGCAAGCAGACCGTGCTGCGGGACATGCAGGCGCGCGCCATGAGCGTGCTTCGCGACGTTGCGGCTCAGGCCGAGGACGTGGGCGAGCGGTTTCCTGATGCCGTTCGCGCCATTCATGACGGACGGGCGGACAGGCGCCTCGTGAAGGGCACCTGCTCGAATGAGGAGGCCGAGGCGCTCCGGGAGGAAGGAATTCCGGTCATGCCTCTGCCCGATTCCGTGGTGAAGCCGCTCAATTGATGTGGCAATGCGGCTCGGCCGCCGTTGTACAATTCCGATACTTTCTCAACACATTCTCTTTTTCTCCGGAGACTGCCATGCCCCAGCAAGCTCGTGATGCTGAATTCGTGCCTCACGCCGCCATCGACCTTCGCGATCAGAACAGCATGTTCCTTGCGCTCGAGGAACTAGGAATCGCACATATGCAGGATGCCTGGATCCGCAAGAACGAGCCCGATCACAAGGATGCCGCGGCCGTTCATGAGCAGGCCGAGGAGTTCCTCAATGACATTGCCATGCTGCTTTCCACGGGCGGCGACGAATCCCGCATCGTGCAGAACGGCTGGGCCGGCGTCGAGCTTGCCAAGCATCTGCGTGCTTCGATCAAGCAGGAGCTTGCTGCCGAAGCCGCCTCGCAGGGCATTGAGGCCGGTGCCGACGAGCAGAGCGACGAGGCTGTGATCCGTCTTGCGCTTTCCTGCTATCTCAAGGATCTCGAAATCCTGACGGCTCGCGATGCTCACGAAAAGATGATGGGCCGCAAGGTCGAGCCCAAGGAATACATTGACTTCATGATCGGCTGGAGCGGCATTTTCTCCGGCGTGAAGACTTCCCTCGAGCTTCCGATGGCCTTCATGGTCTTCAAAGCGGCTCACCGCCTCTAAGGCAAACGCTCTAGGGAAAAATCATATTCAGGCGTTTTTCTTCAAAACGGTAGACTGACGGGAAGATCGGCGAGCATTCGTCGCCGGGCCCGTCTGATGGGCCTCGGATCCGAAACCCGGATCCGCCAGGCCCATTTTTTTGGCCCCGGCAGGGTGTTTCAAGCCGGCGGCCCCTCAAGACAATTTGGAGAAAAACATGCAGACGGAAACAGGAGTCAACGCATTGACAATCGTCTTTGCCGCGCTCTGTATCTTTGCCATTGCCTACCGCTTCTACGGTCTCTTCATTGCGACCAAGGTTCTCAGCCTGAACGAAGCCCGCAAGACGCCTGCCGTCAAATACAGCGACGGCCAGGACTACGTCCCGACCAATAAATACGTTCTTTTCGGACATCACTTCGCGGCCATCGCCGCTGCCGGTCCGCTTCTCGGTCCGGTTCTTGCCGCACAGTTCGGATACATGCCGGGCCTTCTCTGGATCCTGATCGGCTGCGTGCTCGCGGGCGGCGTCCACGACATGGTCGTGCTCTTCTGCTCGGTGCGCCATCGCGGCCGGTCTCTTGCCTACATCGCCACTCAGGAAGTCGACAAGACCACCGGGTTCGTCGCATCCTGGGCCGTGCTGGCGATTCTTATTCTGACGCTTGCCGGTCTTTCGATTGCAGTCGTCAATGCCATGCACAATTCGCTGTGGTCGACTTATACCGTCGCAGCGACGATTCCCATTGCCATCCTGATGGGACTCTACATGCAGATCTGGCGCAAGGGAGACGTGATCGGCGCAACGGTCATCGGCGTCGTGCTTCTCTTCCTCTGCATTCTTTCGGGACCGTGGGTGGCCGCTCATCCCGAGTATTTCGGTTGGCTTGACATCGACCGCAAGGCGATGAGCATTCTCATTCCGATCTACGGCTTCTTCGCCTCCGTTTTGCCGGTCTGGCTTCTGCTTCTTCCGCGCGACTATCTTTCAACCTTCCTCAAGATCGGCACGATCGGCGCTCTTGCCGTCGGCATCGCCTTTGTGATGCCGAACTTCCAGATGCCGGCCTTTACCGACTTCATCCACGGCGGCGGTCCGATCGTGGGCGGTCCGGTCATTCCGTTCATCTTCATCACGATTGCCTGCGGCGCGCTTTCCGGCTTCCATGCCACGATCGGCACGGGCACGACGCCCAAGATGGTCGGCAACGAGCGCGACGTGCTCTTCGTGGGCTACGGCGCCATGCTCATGGAAGGCTTTGTGGCCATCATGGCGCTCGTCGCCGCCTGCGTGCTTGTGCCGGCCGACTACTTCGCCATCAATGCACCTGCCGAAAAGTTCCAGGCGCTCGGCATGGCCGTGCAGGAGCTTCCTCGTCTTGAAGCCGAAGTTCAGGAAAGCCTGATGGCCCGTCCGGGCGGCAGCGTTTCGCTCGCCGTCGGCATGGCTCACATCTTCTCGCAGATCCCGTTCATGGAACACCTGATGGCCTACTGGTACCACTTCGCCATCATGTTCGAAGCCGTCTTTATTTTGACGGCAGTTGACGCCGGCACGCGCGTCGGCCGCTTCTTCCTTCAGGAAATGATCGGCAAGGTCATTCCGAAGTTTGCGGAAAAGGAATGGGTGCCCGGCATCATCATAACCTCGGTGATTTTCACGGGTGCCTGGGGTTATCTGGTTTATTCGGGCGACATCGGCTCCATCTGGCCGCTCTTCGGCATCTGCAACCAATTGCTGGCTTCCGTCACGCTCCTGATCGGCACGACCGTCATTTTGCGCATGAACAAGGCGAAATACGCCTGGATTACGGGCGTCCCCGGCATCTTCATGACGTTCATTACGTTCTGGGCCGGCATCTGGCTCATCGTCAACCAGTATCTGCCGGGCGGCAAGATCCTGCTTGCCACGCTTTCCGTGATCGTGATGCTTCTCATGCTTTTCGTCATCGTCGGCACGCTTCGCCGCTGGCTGGCGCTTCTTGCGATCAGCACGACGACGAAGGACGAGTACGGCAACGACGTGAAGGCTGTTGTTCAGGAATAAGTCCTCCGCTTCTGTCTTCATGACGCACCGATGCCCGCGTATCGAAAGATCCGCGGGCATTTTTTAGGTGTGCTCGGCATGGGCACGTTCTAGCGGGTGAAAGTCCCGAGAGGGGCCGGC
>JAXZEJ010000153.1:0-3366 GCA_037424205.1 bacterium
AGCGCGCCTTTGCCGTCATCGATGAACGCACGAGCGGCGTCGCCTTCATGGGCCTCAAGCTCAACGACAAGAATCAGCCCGTCGCCTATGACGAAAATCCGGACGTCCGTCCCGCTCTCTTCTGGCAGGGCGAAGTGACGCTTGCCACGGGCGAACGCGTGGCCGCGAAGACCGTCCTTCAGGCCTTCTCCGACGTGAACGCCGGGTATTCTCCCGACGCCGTTGCCGCCATTTCCGGCGAGCCGGCCGCCCGCATCGTCGGGATCGCCCGCG
Organism: bacterium; assembly: GCA_037424205.1. GTDB lineage: Bacteria > Pseudomonadota > Gammaproteobacteria > Burkholderiales > Burkholderiaceae_F > Sutterella. Next base: position 274 of record JAXZEJ010000153.1, read on the forward strand.
ACTTCTTCCGCCTCAAGGGCGTCTGCGACGACGGCTGGTATTCGAGCCGCAACGGCAACGACGTCGAAGGCTTCGCGCTTCAGAACATTCTCAATCTGCTTACCGGCCGATTCGACCGTCAGGGCGGCCTTATCCGCACCCAGGGCGGCGGCTTCGGCGGCATCGGCGTCAAGAAGGCCGGCACGAAGTGCTCAGGCCCCACGGGCGAAACGTGGGAGGTTGCACCGGGCAAGCCGCTCGACAAGATGTTCTTCCCGGAAGGCATCGGCACGTTCTCCTCGACCTTCGAAGCCATGAAGACGGGCAAGCCCTATCCGGTGCGCGCGCTCATCATGACGGGCTGCGCGATGTTCCACCGCGAAGCCAACTCCGCACGCCTCATCGAAGCCTTCAAGTCGCTCGAGCTCATCATCTCGCAGGACCTTCTGCCGACCGAATCGAACGACTGGGCCGACTACGTGCTGCCGTCGACCTACTTCCTTGAAAATCCGGAATACCTCGGCGTCTCCTACGCCCGAGACGGCTGGGTCCAGAAGTCCGACTCCACGATCGATCCGCCCGAAGGCGTCGAGGCCCGCCACGACATCTGGCAGCTTCTTGAAATCCTCCGCCGCATGTATCCGGAACGCGCCGCCCGCGCAGGCTACACAGCCGAAATCAAGACCCGCGCCGAATGGCTCAAGTGGTACAACGAAGACCTCATGAACAAGGCCTGGGCGAAGTTCATCGCCGGCAAGAACAAAGCCAAGCCGGGCCTCGGCGACCGCATTGCGAAGGACGTCGAGGAAAAGGGCTGCGCTCTCGTGGCGCCGAAGCCCTACGAAACGTTCACGTACCGCGCACCCCTCCTGACGCCCACCGGCAAGGCCGAGCTCGTGAGCTTCTACGTTCTCGGCGCCAAAACGGCTCAGGGCATCATGCCGCTTCCCGAATACGCGCCCACGAAGTCCTACAAGGCTCCGAAGCCCGTGTCCGACGAATTCATCATCGTCTCGGGCAAGAACGGCGCCTCCTGCTCGGGTCTAGCGATGTTCACCTTCCCGTCCAAGTACACGGGCGACCGCACGATCTGGATGAATCCGGTCGACGCCGAACGCCTCAGCATCGAGACCGGCGACATGATCGAATGCGAAGGCCTCGACACGGGCGTCAAAGGCGTCTCTGCCGTCACCGTCACGAACCGCGTGATGGTCGGCGTGCTCTTCTCCTACGGCTTCTCCGCCGGCGTTCGCACGAAGAAGCTTCTGCCGGCCTACGAATGGGTCCGCGAAGGCCTCAACACCCAGTGGCTCTCCGCCGGCATCAGCCAGGTCGCCTGCGGCAACCTCAACAACAACGTTTCGGTGCGCGTCCGCCGCATCGGCAAGGGGGCGTAAGTCATGACGAATAAAACCAACGTTCAGATGGCGCATCTCTTCGATGCGACCCGCTGCATCGGATGCACGGCCTGCATCACGGCCTGCCTCGAAACCAATCACCCGGAGCTCGTTGAACGCGACATTCCGGGCCGCGACTGGCTCGGCTCAAACATCCGCCGCATCACGCTCGAACGCGCGAAGCGCCCGGCCATGCTCCTCGTGCAGTGCCAGCACTGCACCGATGCGCCATGCGTCAAGACCTGCCCCTTCGGCGCCAACTGGCGAGATCCCGAAACGGGCCTCATCAAGACCGACGAGTCGCTCTGCGTGGGCTTGCAGCTACTGCGTTGCCTCCTGCCCGTACGACGTACGCTGGACGCATCCCGACACGGGCGTGCCGATGAAGTGCATGGGCGACGGCTGCGAAGACCTCGTCAAAGCCGGCCGCAGCCCGGCCTGCGTGGCGGCCTGCCCCGTCTCGGCCCGCGCGTTCGGCAACATCAACGATCCGGAGAGCACGATCTCGAAGCGCATCGCCGTCTCGAAGACCGAAAAGCTCCTGCCGCATAAAGGCACGAAACCCAACTTTTTCGTGGTGGTGAACAAATGACCTACGAATTCGCAGTTTTGACCGAACAGGCCTCGACCGCCCACTGGGGATGGACGATCGCCTTCTTCCTCTGGTTCATCGGCCTCGCAGGCATGGGCCTCTTCCTCAACTACTGGGTGCGCTCGAAGCTCGTGCTTCTGGCGAGCACTGCAGGCGCGATCATCGGCACGCTCTTCGTCGTGGCGCATCTCGGCCGCATGCTCAACCTCCCGATGGCGCTTCTGAAGTCGATCTTCACCGGCCGATTCAACGGCGGCAGCTGGATGTTCATCGGCATCTGCCTGCTCGCCGTGCTCTGCATCGCCTGCTGCCTGCAGTTGCTCTTCGTCCGGAAGGCATCTGAAAAAGCCGAAGCCCTCCTCAACAACCGCGGCATTCTGCTCTTCAATGCGGCACTCGGCTTTGCTGCAACGGCCTACTCGGGCTTTCTCCTCACGCAGGCAGCGGGCGTCGCCCTCTGGAACACGGCCGTTCTGCCCGTCCTCTGGATCGCCTCAGGCCTCTCCTGCGCAGTAGGCCTCGTGGAAATCCTAGAGTCTCAGGGCAAGCTCCCGCACGCAGCCTGGACCGGCACGACCGCCACGCTCGCACACCTTGGTGAAGCCTTCGTTCTCTTCGCCTTCGTGCACGTTGCACTTGCCACCGGCACGCCCGGTGCCGTCGCGGGCGCGGAATCCCTCGTCTCCGGCTCCAACAGCATGCTCTTCTGGGGCGGTGCCGTCGGACTCGGCCTTGTGGTTCCGTTTGTCCTCGGCTTCGTGAAATCCAACTCCATGAAGCTTGCCGCGGGCTCCGCCGCCATCCTCGGCGCACTCTTCCTCCGCGCATCCGTCCTCTTCGCAGGCGTCTACGATCCGATCATCTTCTGAGATCCCGCCTGACCGATTGAGCAACGCGAGCGGGCTCCGGCATCTGCGCCGGAGCCCGCTTGCGTCCAAATTCCAATCCCCCGTCAGCCGACGTCAGGTGCGATAGACAGGCGCATTGATCATCGTCTTGAGCTTGTCCTCCCAGACGGCGTCCACCGCCTCAGCGCGCCCGGCAAACACCACCACGGGCCTTTCATCCAAGACATCGCCTTGATGCTTCACAGGCAGCATGCGCACGGCATTTCTGAAGCAGATG
>JAXZEJ010000154.1:0-9321 GCA_037424205.1 bacterium
TGCAGGGGCATGAAAAACGGTGAAATCGCCGAAAAGCTCTTTCTCTCCACTCGTACCATCGAATCGCACCGCGCCAATATTGCAAAGCGCCTTGACGACCTGACGCCGATCAGCATCCTCTATGAGCTTGCCCGCACCGAGCTCGACACAAGCCCCGTGCAATTCCGAAAGATCACAAGCGGTCGAGAAAAATCCTCATCCTAAGCCGAGTGCCGAAGCCGCAAATACAAAAACGGGAGTCCTGTCACGAACTCCCGTTTTTTTATCTCAACAATTGACGGTTATTTTCTGTCGTTCTTGAAAAGCTCGTGCGCGAGCTTCATCGGACAGAACTTCGGACCGCACATGCTGCAGAAATGAGCCTTCTGCGCAGCTGCGCCGGGGAGCGTCTCATCATGGAAGGCACGGGCGCGCGCCGGATCAATTGCAAGCGCGAACTGATCGGGCCAGCGGAATTCGAATCGCGCCATGCTCATGAGATGATCGCGAACAATTGCGCCGGGCACGCCGCGGGCAATGTCAGCTGCATGAGCCGCAATGCGGAAGGCGGCCATGCCCTCGCGAACATCGTTCGCATCCGGAAGCCCCAGATGCTCCTTCGGAGTGACGTAGCAAAGCATGGCCGTGCCCGCCCCCGCAATCATCGCGCCGCCAATGGCTGCGGTGATGTGGTCGTAGCCGGCGCCCACGTCGCTCACAAGCGGCCCGAGCGTGTAGAAGGGCGCATCGTCGCACCATTCGCGTTCGTTGAGCTGATTGAGTTCGACGCCGGGCATCGGAATGTGTCCCGGTCCCTCGATCATCACCTGAACATCGCGCGAGCCGGCACGGCGATTGAGCTCGCCGAGCGTCTTGAGTTCCGCAAACTGCGCTGCATCATTGCCGTCATAGAGACTGCCCGAGCGAAGGCCGTCGCCAAGCGAGAGCGTCACGTCGTAGTGAGCCGCAATGTCTAGAATCTCGTCAAAATGTTCGTAGAGAAAGTTTTCCCGATCGAATGCCTTCATCCAGCGGGCCATCATGCCGCCGCCTCGAGAAACGATGCCGGTAAGACGATTGCGGGTAAGCTCCACGTGCGGAAGCAGCAGACCGGCATGGATCGTCATGTAGTCGACGCCGGCGCGAGCCTGATCCTCCATGACGTCGCGGAAAATATCCCAGGAAAGCGCAAGCGGATCTCCACCGACGCGTTCAAGCGTCTCATAAAGAGGCACTGTCCCCACGGGAACCGGCGAGCCGCGCAGGATCATTTCTCGGGTTTCGCGAATGCACTTGCCCGTGGAAAGATCCATGACAGTATCCGCACCTCGAGCAAGAGCCTCCTGCATCTTTCGGCCTTCCTCGCGCCAGTCTGCGGACGAAGCGGAAGTGCCCAGATTGGCATTGACCTTGGTTGCGAAGTGACGGCCGATCACGGTGGGCTCCACTTCAGGATGCGTGAAGGATGCCGGAATAACGGCCTGACGGGCGGCCACGCGTGCGCGGACGCGCTCGCCCGTCCAAGGCTCGACTCGATCAAGAAGCGGCTGCAGACAGTCGCGAACGCGTTCAAGGCCGGGCTCGGAAAGCGACGTCGCGAATCCCTCAATATTGGCGTTCTCGCGTGCGGCCACATAAGCCATTTCCGGCGTTACGACACCAGCGCGAGCAGCGGCAAGCTGAGTGGAGCCGCCCGGTTCCGGACGATTGCGTCGAACAAGCTCGACCGTCTCACCTGCGTCGGCGGCGCCGTAGCCGCCGGTCACGTCGGTCATGAAGAAATCGGGATTTTTTCCGCCGCCAAAGCATTCCGGCGTATCGGCAAGCCTGATGCGACGAAGGGGAACATCCTCACCGGCTTCGCTCTTGACATAAAAGCGCTCGCCTGCTGGACGAAGATCGGGATTGGAATTGAAGTAGTTTTGCATCATCGCGCTCCACAATAATTGAAGATAGGGCGCGACCGGCGAAGAGAACGGTGCCTTGGGCCTTGGAGAAAGGCCGGATACAGGATTGTCCGCAGCGTTTCCCGACGCAGGTCTGAACCTGTTCCGGTGCGACGGGTGTTTCTCAACCGGCCTTTTACTTGCCGATACCCCGAACGCGCAAGTGGGATTGTAGGGCAAAAATGACGCCGAAACACAGACAAATTCCCTCCATCGGCCCGGCATGATCCCGGCGCATCCCATTCATTCCAAAAGAGCGCCCGCGGCATAAAAGACTGCGCTTAGCAGAAACCGGCCTCTGTGAAAGACGCACGAAGCCCTTACTGCTAAAATAATCGGATTGCCTTTTGTCCGTTCCGCCGCCGCATTCTTGCGGCCCATTCTGCGCAGCGGACGCCGATTTTTTTGTTTTTTCACTGAGGTTTTCCGACATGGAACTGAATCCCCTTACCGCCCTCTCCCCGATCGACGGCCGTTATGCACGCCAGACCGACGCGCTTCGCGACATCTTCTCCGAATGCGCCTTCATGAACGCCCGCGTTCGTGTTGAAGTGGAGTGGCTCATCAGCCTTTCCGAAGCCGGCTTTGCCGAACTTCCGCACCTCAGCGACCACGGCAAGGCCTTCCTGCGCGGTCTCGCCGACAACTTCTCGCTCGCCGACTGCGAAGCCATCAAGGAAATCGAAAAGACGACGAACCATGACGTTAAGGCCGTCGAGTACTGGATCAAGGGCCAGGTTGCCCATGACGAAGAACTCAAGTCCGCCTCCGAATTCGTGCATTTCTCCTGCACGTCCGAAGACATCAACAACACGAGCCACGCCATCATGCTCAAGCGCGGCCGTGAAGCTCTCGCCAACTACCTCCAGCAGATTCACGACACGATCGCCGGCTTCGCCCACCAGTGGGCCGAAATCCCGATGCTCTCCCGCACGCACGGCCAGACCGCCTCTCCGACGACCGTCGGCAAGGAATTCGCCAACGTCGCCATCCGTCTCGAACGCGTGATTGAAGCCATCCGTGCCGTCAAGATCTACGCCAAGATGAACGGCGCCGTCGGCAACTACAACGCTCATCTCATCTCCTACCCGGACTACGACTGGGAAGCTCACTCCCGCAAGGTCGTTGAAGAACGCCTCGGCGTGACGTTCAACACCCACACGATCCAGATCGAACCGCACGACTACATGGCCGAGCTCTTCCATCAGATCGAACGCGCCAACACGATCCTCATCGACTTCGACCGCGACGTCTGGGGCTACATTTCCATGCACTTCTTCAAGCAGAAGTTGCGTGAAGGCGAAGTCGGCTCCTCCACGATGCCGCACAAGGTCAACCCGATCGACTTCGAAAACTCCGAAGGCAACCTCGGCCTCGCCAATGCCGTTCTCGGCCACCTCGCCGGCAAGCTTCCGATCTCCCGCTGGCAGCGCGACCTGACGGACTCCACCGTTCTTCGCAACCTTGGCGTCGCCTTCGGCTACTGCTTCATCGGCTACAACGCCCTGACGCGCGGCCTCGGCAAGCTCCAGGTCAACGAACAGGTCATCGCCGCCGACCTCGACAACGCCTGGGAAGTCCTCGCAGAAGCCGTTCAGACCGTGATGCGCCGCTATGGCGTCCCGCACCCGTACGAACAGCTCAAGGCTCTTACCCGCGGCAAGGACGGCATCACCAAGGAAACGATGCGCGAATTCATCTCCAACCTCGACATCCCCGCCGATGCCAAGGCCAGCCTGATGGAACTCACGCCCGCCACCTACATCGGCAAGGCCGTTGAACTCGCCCGCCGCTGCTGATCCGCATAATCCGAGCCGTTCATCCTGACGGCTCCTCATAGCAAAAACCCCGTTCAGTCATCTGAGCGGGGTTTTTGCGTTATTGAGAATCCAATGGCATCTGTCAGCAATTGCGCGAGCGGCGGTCGCGCACGGCTCGCGCAAGCTTCTCCAGAAGCATGACCGTGTCATCCCAGCCAATGCATGCGTCGGTAACGGACTGACCGTAGGTCATGGGCTTGTCCAGACAAATGTCCTGACGCCCCTCAACAAGGTTCGATTCGATCATCACGCCGACGATGCGCCTCTCGCCGTCGGAAACCCGACGGCAGATATCGCCGATCACATTGATCTGCTCCATATGTTTCTTGTGGGAATTTGCATGCGAGGCATCAATCACAACGGCCTGATTGTGTCCCGCCTTTCCGAGCATTTCGCACACTCGGTTGACGCTGGCTTCGTCATAGTTGGGCTCGGTCCCGCCGCGCAGAATGACATGACAGTCCTCATTGCCCGCCGTCGTCACAATGGCTGAAATGCCGCCCTTCGTCACGGAAAGGAAGGAATGCGGATGCTCGGCCGCGCCGATGGCGTCAACGGCGATCTTCATGTTTCCCTCCGTCCCGTTCTTGAAGCCAACCGGACAGGAGAGGCCGCTCGCCAGCTCGCGATGAACCTGGCTTTCCGTAGTTCGAGCGCCGATTGCGCCCCAGCTCACCAGATCGGCAATGTACTGCGGAGTGATCATGTCGAGATATTCCACCCCAGTCGGCACATCCATGTTATTGATGTCCAGAATGAGCTCTCGAGCAACACGAAGACCATGGTTGATGCGGCAGGAACCGTCCATGTCCGGATCATTGATGAGCCCCTTCCAGCCGACCGTCGTGCGCGGCTTTTCGAAGTAAACGCGCATGATGATTTCAAGGTCGCCCTTGAGCCTGCGGCGTACTTCTGCCAGACGTTCGGCATATTCACGAGCGGCCTTCGGATCATGAATGGAGCACGGACCGACGATGACGAGCATGCGGTCGTCCTCCCCGTGAATGATTTCGTGTCCGGCCTGACGGCCCAGACGCACCGTTGCAGCGGCGCGCTCTTCGCAAGGAAACTCGCGAATGAGGTGAGCGGGCGGAGCAAGCTCCCGGATTTCAAGAATTCGAAGGTCGTCGGTACTGGGATGCATGGGTCTCTCTCTGATTTGAAATGTTTTTTTAGTGCGCGAAAACCCCGCTCAAAATCTGGGCGGGGTTTTCAGGAACGCTTGTCCGGAAAATTTTAATCCACTCTGCCGAGCAGGCAATATTCCATGATCGCCTTTTGAGCATGCAGGCGGTTTTCGGCCTCATCCCAAACAACGGACTGCGGACCGTCGATGACGTCGGCCGTCACCTCTTCGCCACGATGAGCGGGCAGACAATGCATGAAAACGGCGTCCGGATTGGCCGCAGCCATCGAATCGGCATTGACCTGCCACTTCGCAAAGGCCTCGCGGCGGACCGCATTCTCTTCTTCATAGCCCATGGACGTCCAAACATCGGTCGTCACAAGATCAGCACCCTTGCAGCATTCGACAGGGTCCTCAAAAACCTTGAGATGATCGCCTGCAAGCGTAAGCGCAGGATCGAGCTCATACCCCTTCGGGCTGGAGAAGTGAAGTTTGAAGCCGAGAAGTTTGGCCGCCTCGATCCAGGTATAGGCCATGTTGTTGGCATCGCCCACCCAGGCGACGGTCTTGCCGGTGATCGGACCGCAATGCTCTTCGTACGTAAGAATGTCCGTCAGAATCTGGCAGGGATGGTATTCGTTCGTAAGACCGTTGATGACCGGCACCTTGCTGTGCTCGGCCATGTCATTGAGGCGGTCCTGCCCGAAGGTTCGCATCATGATCAAATCGCCCATGCGGCTGATCACGCGGGACGTGTCGGCAATGGATTCGGAACGGCCGATCTGCGATCCCTGACTCTGCAGATTGACGACATTGCCGCCAAGCTGATAGAAGCCCGTCTCGAAGCTGACGCGCGTGCGCGTGCTCGCCTTTTCGAACACCATGATGAGCACCTTGCCGGCAAACGGTTCATATCGCTTGCCTGCCTTGAGATCCGCCTTGATGACCTTGGCACGGTCGATCATGTAGCGAAGGGTTTCACCGGAAAAGTCGCTGAGCTTCAAAAAATGACAGGGCACGTTGCTACTCCTAAAAAATGTGCGTCACGACATTGTCGTTCAGTACATTCTTGCAAGAAGACGCCTCTCCCTCAAATTTATTTGCGAGCCTCTTGAGGATTCGCCAATCGATTAGGGTGTTGCATATAGCAGGCCATTTTTGGCGACAAAAGCGACTCTTCTGGCGTTGGATGACGACGGCTAGACAATGATGGCAGCAGCCTTAACCTGAGCATAGAGAGAAGTGCCGACGGAAATTCCAAGTTCGTCGGCAGAACGCCGGGTTATGCGGGAAAGAATTCGGCAGCCGCCGGCCTGAAGCGTCAGCATCACATGGCTCTCGCCTTCGACCCCTCGCATGTCGGCAACAGCGGCGCGCAGGATGTTGCGGATTGATGTCTCGCGCGGCTCGGCAAGCGTTACGCTCACATCGCGAGCAAGAATGCGAAGGCGCGCAGCCTCGCCCACGCTTCGCCCCGCATCAGGCACTTCGAATTCCGTTCCGCCAACTGAGACGGTCGCCGTTCTCCATTTGTTGGAACGATCCGTCACCACCCCGGAAAGCACGACGGACGCCCCCTGTTCTCCCTGCCCGGGCCAGCGCTCAAGAAGCACATCCTCCAGGGGGCCTTCAACCATGATCCGTCCGTTTTCAAAACAGATCACCCTGTCTGCGAGGCGAGCCATTTCGTCGGCCGAGTGCGTGACGTAGAGCATGGGCACGGAAAGCTCGTCCCTCAGACGTTCGAGCCACGGCAGAATCTCCTGCTTCCGATTCCAGTCGAGCGCTGCGAGAGGCTCGTCCATCAGAATCAGATCTGGCGTCATCAGAAGCGCCCGAGCAATGGCCACTCTCTGGCGCTCGCCGCCGGAAAGAAGCTGCACCCTCCGATTCAATAGATGACCTATGCCAAGAAGCTCCAGTGCCTCCGAGAAACGTGCAAGTCCGCTGCGGGCCTCCTTATGTCTTAAACCGAAGCGAAGATTGCCCTCGACATTCAGATGCTCGAACAAGCTCGCTTCCTGAAAGACATATCCCAATCGCCGCTCCCAGGGCGGCACAAAAATGTTTTGCGCATCGTCCTGCCAAACATGATCGGCAACGACGACTCGACCGCAGGCGCGCTCCAGTCCGGCCGTGCAGCGCAGCACCGTGGTTTTGCCGCACCCCGACGGTCCGAAGAGCACGGTGATGCCCTTGTCGGGAATCTCGAACGAGACATCCAGATTGAAGTCCGCACCACGGCTTAAATTCAATGCTATCCGACCGCTCACCTGGCTCTCCCTTCCTTGCGGTTAAGCAGATTCAAAGACAAAAGCACAAAAAAGCTGAAGACAAGCATGCCGCCGGCAAGAACATGCGCCTTGGCGTACTCCATGGCCTCCACGTGCGTGTAGATTTCAGTGGAAATAACCTGCGTTGAACCAGGAATGTTTCCGCCGATCATGAGCACGACGCCGAATTCGCCGATCGTATGCGCAAAGGTCATCAACGTTCCCGTGATGATGCCATGCCGCGCAAGCGGAAGAATCACGCGAAAAAAGGCTTCGAAGGGGCGGCAGCCGAGAGTTGCCGCCACCTCCATGGGCCTTGGACCGATGGCTTCAAAGGCCGTAACGACAGGCTGAATCATGAAGGGAAGCGAATACACCACCGAACCGATCACCAGGCCGGTAAACGTGAAATTGAGCGTTCCCAATCCCAGCGCCTCCGTCAAATGCCCTATCGGACCATTTGGACCGAGCGCAACAAGAATGTAAAAGCCCAGAACGGACGGCGGCAACACCAGCGGCAGTGTTACAACCGCATTCATCGGTGCGCAGAGCGCACTCCTCCCTTTCACAAGCCACCACGCCAGCGGCAATCCGATGACTAGAAGAATGACGGTGGTGACTGCCGCAAGCCTCAGGCTCAGCCAGACAGGTCCTAGTTCAGCCCATGTCAGCATGATTTACTTGGCCGTGCCGTAGCCGTAGGCTTCACGAATGGCGGAAGCTTCCTTGCTCGTCTTCAGGTATTCAAGGAAGCGCTTTGCACCGGCGTTCTTTTCGCCGGCCTTGAGCTGAACGGCATCCTGGAAGATGGGCTTGTAGAGATCCTGCGGGACGACCCAGCCGGATCCGCCCGTGAAGGCGCCATTCTTAAAGCACTGGGAAAGAGCCACAAAACCGACCTGAGCATTGCCGGACTGCACGAACTGGAAGGTCTTGCCAATGTTGTTGCCAACAACAAACTTCGGCTCAACGGCCTCCTTCATCTTGAGAGCATCAAGCGTCTGCATGGCGGCTTCGCCGTAGGGCGCAAGACGTGCATCAGCGACGGCAACCTTCTTGACCGACGGATCAAGCAGAGCCTTCTGGTCCTTGACGAGATTGACGTCGGAAGACCAGAGAACAAGCTTGCCCACGGCATACGTAAAGGTGGTTCCGGCAACGCCGTGACCTTCCGCCACAGCCTTGGCGGGCGTCTTGGCATCAGCAGCGAGAAGCACATCGAAGGGAGCGCCGTTCTTGATCTGAGCATAGAAGGCGCCCGTAGCGCCGTAGGATACGACAAGCTTGTCACCGGTAGCCTTTTCGTACAGCGGTGCAAGCTCCTTCATCGGAGCCGTAAAGTTGGCGGCAACAGCAACGCGCACCTCCTCAGCGGAAGCGGCACAAGCAAGACCTGCGAGCATGAGGGCGGCTGCAAGCTTCTTCATCTGCATGATTGGTTCTCCGTTCGCGGCATGTCAGCCGCATTAAGTTATGATTGAGTGACGGGTTTGACGCTCTCGCTATTCCAAACAAGAATAGCGATGTCTCCTTCTTTTTTCAATAGTCATTTTGGAGTACCTCCATGAGCAAAACTGTTGCCGATCCGACGATTTTGGCAGCCCACATGTCCGAGCTCGCCGACAAGCGCATCGACATTCTCAGGCGCATCGGCGACGTTGGCTCCATTTCCGAAGCAGCGCGCCGCGCCGGCGTGAGCTACAAGGCAGCCTGGCAAGCCATTGAAACGCTCAGCAATCTTGCCGGCGGTCCTCTTGTTGAGAAGATCGTGGGCGGCAGCAACGGCGGCGGCACTCGCCTCACCGCCATGGGCAAGGAAGTTCTCCGACTAGCCGACGAACTCACCCGCGCCCGTGCGGAGGTACTGGCACGATTCAAGCTCAAGGACTCGCCCCATCTTGAAAATGTCGGCATGAGTTCGCTTCGTACTTCGATGCGCAACCAGTTTCCAGCCGTCATCCAAAAGATCAAGATCGGCTCCGCTCAGATCCGCCTCATTCTTTCCATTGACGAGACGCACTACATCCGCGCCTCCTGCACGATGGAGTCTGCTCAGCTTCTGGGACTTCGCGAAGGCAAGCACGTTCTCGCCCTCTGCAAGGCCACGGCCGTCACCATCACGGCAGACAATCCCTCCACCATCGGAAGCCGCGATAACGAAATCGTGGGCACGGTGC
>JAXZEJ010000155.1:0-13299 GCA_037424205.1 bacterium
CGTGTGCTCTTCCGATCTGGAAAGCGCGACTTCAACGGAGGTCGGCTTCAGAAGAGTGGTGTTAGCCATAGTATTAGATCCTTTGCATTCCCTCGGGCGCGTTAAACCCGTGGACGAATAAGGCGGCAGCACTAACGTTGCGGCGACTGCCCGACCGCAAGGCCATTTTAGACCATTTGAAAACTTCCTCATTAAAAAGGAAGCTTTCAAATGCGGGACTCATATACAAGCCCCTACAGGCAAGAAAACGCGGACACTTACGTGACCGCGTTTTCCAATGCTTTTCCTGCCTTGTGTCTGCGGAAGCCCAGCGCACTACACCAAGCTCCGCAAGTACATTCAAGCGATATTAGCGGGAGTAGCGTTCGACGATGAGAGCTTCGTTAATTTCGTAAGCGATTTCATCGCGAGCAGGAACGTTCTTAAACGTGCCTTCGAACTTCTTCGGTTCGACGCTCACCCAGCCCGGGAAGCCGTTCTGCTGAGCCAGTTCAAGAGCTTCAGCGATACGAGCCTGCTTCTGGGCCTTTTCACGCACGGAGATGACGTCGCCCGGCTTGACGTGATAAGAAGGAATGTTCACCTTCTTGCCGTTGACGAGGATAGCGCCGTGAGAAACCACCTGGCGGGCTTCAGCGCGCGTGGAGCCGAAGCCCATGCGGTAAACCACATTGTCCAGACGGGATTCAAGAAGGGCGAGGAGATTTTCACCAGTGTTGCCGGTGATACGTTCAGCTTCCGCGAAGTAACGACGGAACTGACGTTCGAGAACGCCATAAAGACGCTTGCACTTCTGCGCTTCGCGCATCTGAAGGCCGTAGTCGGACGTGCGGGCTCCGGAAATCTTACCGTGCTGGCCCGGCTTGGAACCGGCGTCCTTGACCTTGGACTCAAACGAACGACGGGCGCTCTTCAAATTAAGATCAATACCTTCGCGACGCGAAAGCTTGAGCTTAGGACCGAGATATCGTGCCATTTAAAATTGCCTCTCTTATCCTGTAGGTATCCCTACATTCAGTCCACGTGCCTCAGTATGCATGTGGACACGGGATTCAACAGAAAAATGAAAAATTAGACGCGGCGACGCTTGGAGGGACGCACGCCGTTGTGCGGGATCGGCGTCACGTCCTGGATGGACGTAACACGAATGCCAAGCGCATTGAGAGCGCGAATCGAGGATTCGCGGCCGGGACCGGGGCCCCAAATGCGGACTTCGACGTTCTTAAGACCGAATTCAAGAGCAGCCTTGCCAGCGACATCCGCTGCAACCTGAGCAGCGAACGGGGTGGACTTACGGGAACCCTTGAAGCCCTGAGCGCCGGAGGAAGACGCCGAAATGGCGTTACCCTGACGGTCAGTGATCGTGATGATCGTGTTGTTGAAGGAAGCATGCACGTGAGCGATGCCTTCCGTCACAACCTTCTTGACCTTCTTACGAGCACGCTGCGCAGCAGCCTGCTTGGAATTATTGCCAGCCATAGTTGTCCTTTATTACTTCTTGAGCGTCACACCAGCCTTACGCGGGCCTTTACGGGTGCGAGCATTCGTACGAGTACGCTGACCGCGGCAGGGAAGACCCTTGCGGTGACGCATACCACGATAGGTGCCAAGGTCGATCAAGCGCTTGATCGAGAGCTGAATTTCGCGACGGAGGTCGCCTTCAACCGTAAACTTGCCAACCTGTTCGCGGATCTTTTCGAGATCAGCGTCGGTCAGATCCTTGACCTTCTTGGAAAATTCAATGCCGCAATTCGTCAGAATTTCACGAGCGCGAGAACGGCCAATGCCATAGATGGCAGTGAGACCGATTTCGGCATGCTGCTGCGGCGGAATATTAATACCGGCGATACGAGCCATTTTTTACCTCTTTAGCCTTGACGCTGCTTGTGACGCGGGTCAGCACAGATCACACGCACCACGCCTTTGCGCTTAATGATCTTGCACTTGCGGCACATCTTTTTGACCGAAGCGTTAACCTTCATTCTCATCTCCACGTGCGTAAGCACGGATAACAATGCCCACATGGCAGGAAAGCGCAGAAGAATACTACAGCTTTCTGTTTATTGCAAGTCAAAACCGAGCGTAGTGCACTCTTTATTGTCCTAACCGCAATAATTTAATGAAAATCGGGGGCGCAAGCCGTATCCGGCCGCGCCCTCGGTCATCATTCCATGCTTGTCCCGGTGGTTAAGACCGAAACTGAGCATCGGTTGATTGTAAGTCAATCCGCACTGATGAATCAGCGCTTGGACTGACCCAAACCGCGGAAGTTGGTCTTCCGCAGCAAACTTTCATACTGGTGGGTCATCAGGTAAGCCTGAACCTGGCTCATGAAGTCCATCGTCACAACAACCACGATCAGCAGCGAAGTGCCGCCAAAATAGAACGGTACGTTGAAGCGAAGGTTCAGGAATTCAGGCACAAGGCACACGAAGACCAGATAAACAGCACCGCCCAAAGTCAAGCGCAGAAGCACTCGGTCAATGTAACGGGCAGTTTGATCACCCGGACGAATGCCCGGAATGAATGCACCACTCTTCTTAAGGTTTTCCGCCGTTTCCTTCGGATTGAAAACAAGAGCCGTGTAGAAATAGGCGAAGAAAACAATCAGCACTGCGTACAGAAGTGTGTACAGCGGCTGGCCCGGGGAAAGGGCGGCGGCCAAGTCACGAATCCAGCGAGTGGAATCGCCGGAAGTGAACCAACCAGCCAGCGTAGCCGGGAACAAGATCAGAGACGAAGCAAAAATCGGGGGAATAACACCCGACATGTTCATCTTGAGCGGCAGATAAGAACTCTGGCCGCCATAGATCTTATTGCCGATCTGGCGCTTGGCATAGTTAACGGTAATTCGACGCTGACCACGTTCGATAAAGACCACAAAGGCAGTAACAGCCAGAATGATCGCAATCACGAAAATGGCTGCCAGCGGGCTGATGGCACCGGTCGACACGAGCTGGAAGAGACCAGACGTACCGCTCGGGAGACCAGCAACGATACCGGCAAAAATAATGATCGAAATACCGTTCCCAAGACCGCGTTCGGTGATCTGCTCACCGAGCCACATCAGGAACATCGTGCCCGTCAGCAAAGAGATCGTAGTGGTGATCCGGAACATAAAGCCCGGATCAAGCACCAGACCAGCCTGGCTTTCGAGCGCAACGGCGATGCCGAAACCTTGGAAGAGACCCAGAAGCAACGTACCGTAGCGCGTGTACTGAGTAATCTTGCGTCGGCCGGACTCGCCTTCCTTTCGCAATGCTTCAAGCTCAGGCAACACGTACGACAACATCTGCATGATAATCGACGCAGAGATGTACGGCATGATGCCGAGCGCGAACACCGAGAAGCGCGACAAAGCGCCACCGGAGAACATGTTGAACAGCCCGAGAATGCCGCCCTGCTGCTCATCGAAGAGCTGCTTGAGCATATCGGGATCGATACCTGGCACCGGCACATGTGCACCGATGCGGTAAACAACGAGCGCGAGCGCTAGGAAGATCAGGCGACCCTTAAGGTCGCCGTACTTGCTGAGGCCCGACTGTTGCTTAGAGCTGGGGCTGGTCGCCACGTCGGTGTCCTCTTTGGTTACCTGTCTTATTCGTTGTCAGCAATGGTACCGCCGGCAGCTTCGATAGCAGCACGGGCACCCTTGGTGACGCCGAGACCACGCACCGTGACCTTGCGGGTGATTTCACCAGCGAGAATCACGCGAGCGTTCTGAGCAAGGGCGGAAACGACGCCGGCGGCCTTAAGGACGGCCAGATCGATTTCGTCACAGCTCAGACGTTCCAAATCGGACAGACGCACCACCTCGCAGTACTTGCGGGTGAGCGAGGTAAAGCCACGCTTCGGGAGGCGGCGATACATCGGCATCTGGCCGCCTTCGAAACCGACCTTGTGGAAGCCGCCAGCACGCGACTTCTGACCCTTGTGGCCGCGGCCGGCAGTCTTGCCCCAACCGCTGCCAACACCGCGACCGACGCGGTGATGGGCGTGCTTAGAGCCCTCAGCGGGCTTGATCGTATTCAAACGCATTTCGTTATCCTTTCGATCATTCGGCGCGCACGAGGTACGCAACCTTGTTGATCATGCCACGGACAGCGGGCGTGTCTTCGAGAACGCGAGACTGGCGGATCTTCTTGAGACCGAGGCCAGCGAGCGTAGCGCGATGATCAGCCTTCGTACCGATGGGGCTCTTGACAAGAGTAACCTTAACGGTCTTCTTTTCGGACATGTCTTGGACTCCTGATTAGCCGAGCAGCTCTTCGACCGTCTTGCCGCGCTTGGCAGCAATTTCGGACGGGCTACGCAGATTGTTGAGAGCCTGAATGGTGGCACGAACGAGGTTGTACGGGTTCGTGGAACCGTAGGCCTTGGCAACGACGTTGCGGATACCGACAGCTTCAAAAACAGCACGCATCGGACCGCCAGCGATCACACCGGTACCTTCCGGAGCCGGCATCATGATCACACGGGAAGCACCGTGACGGCCTTCAACAGCGTGATGAATGGTGCCATTCTTGAGCGGGAAACGCTTCATGTCGTGACGGGCACGATCCATGGCCTTGCTAACGGACTGCGGCACTTCGCGGGACTTGCCCGTACCCATGCCGACGCGGCCGTCGCAGTCGCCAACAACCGTAAGAGCGGCGAAAGCAAGAATGCGACCACCCTTAACAACCTTCGTGACGCGGTTAACCGCGATCATCTTTTCGCACAGACCGTCGCCCTGTTCGTCGACCATCTGATTTTTACCTTGAGCCTTAGCCATTTCGCCCTGCCTTAGAACTTGAGACCGGCTTCGCGCGCAGCTTCAGCAAGCGCGGCGACACGGCCATGGTAACGGTAGCCGGAACGGTCAAAGGCGCAGGATTCGATACCGGCAGCCTTGGCCTTTTCGGCAAGACGCGTGCCAACGAGCTTGGCAGCGGCAACGTTGCCACCGCGGCCAGAGACGTTCGCGAGCTGAGCACGCACTTCGGGTTCGACCGTGGAGGCCGAAACCAGCGTACGGCCGTTGTCGGCCGAAATGATGCTGGCGTAGATGTGCAGGTTGGTGCGATGAACCGTCAGGCGATCGACCTTCTGCAACAGAATGCGGGCGCGCGTGGCACGCGCACGACGCAAGCGGCTTTGTTTCTTGTTGATCATTTTGTATCGCCCCGATTACTTCTTCTTGGTTTCCTTGATCACAACGACTTCGTCGGCGTAACGGACACCCTTGCCCTTGTAGGGTTCAGGAGCGCGGTACGAACGAATGACGGCAGCGGTCTGACCGACCTTCTGCTTGTCAGCGCCCTTGATCAAAATTTCAGTCTGGCTCGGCGTTTCGCACTTCACACCAGCGGGCATCTGATGGACGACCGGGTGGGAGAAGCCGAGGGAGAGGTTGAGCTTGTCGCCCTGAGCCTGGGCACGATAGCCCACGCCGACGAGCTGAAGCTTCTTCTGGAAGCCAACGGAACAACCCTTGACCATGTCAGCCACGAGAGCACGCATCGTGCCAACGTTAGCGTTGGCTTCGCGGGATTCTTCAACCTGGGCGAAGTGGAGAGCACCGTTTTCTTCCGTGATGGACACGAAAGGAAGAACGTGCATGGAAACTTCACCCTGCGGGCCCTTAACCGTGATGTTGTCAGCGGTCAGCGTGTAGCTGACGCCCTGAACGATCTGAACCGGAATCTTAGCAATTCGACTCATTTCACACTCCTCGGTTAGGCGACGTAGCAAAGAACTTCACCACCGATACCGGCAGAACGAGCGGCGCGGTCGGTCATGACACCCTTCGGCGTGGAAACGATCGCGATACCGAGACCGTTCATAACCTGGGGAATGGAACCGTGGTTCTTGTAGATACGGAGGCCAGGACGGGAAACGCGTTCGAGGCGTTCGATGACCGGGCGGCCAGCGTAGTACTTCAGACCAACGTGAAGTTCGGGCTTGCCTTCATTGGCAACGACGGTGTAACCGTCGATGTAACCTTCATCCTTGAGGACCTTGGCGATGGCGACCTTCAGCTTGGAGGACGGCATCACAACTTCGGCCTTTTCGACGATCTGACCATTGCGGATGCGGGTCAGCATGTCGGCGATCGGATCACTCATACTCATTGTCGTAATCTCCTCGCTTACCAGCTAGCCTTGACAAGGCCAGGAATGTCACCGCGCATGGCGGCATCACGAATCATGCCACGGCACAGACCGAACTTGCGGAACGTGCCACGGGGACGACCGGTCAGAGCGCAACGGTTGCGCTGGCGGACCGGGCTCGCGTCGCGCGGGAGAGCCTGCAGCTTGGCGCGGGCTTCCAGGCGCTCTTCCATCGAGCGGGTAGCGTCGTTAATAATTGCCTTGAGGGCGGCGCGCTTGGCCGCATACTTCGCAACCGTAGCAGCACGCTTGGCTTCACGGTTAATCAGAGCAAGTTTTGCCATTTTGCGTCAACCTCAGTTGCGGAACGGGAAGTTGAAACCGGCGAGAAGAGCCTTGGCTTCTTCGTCGGACTTCGCCGTCGTGGTAATAGAAATGTTCATGCCACGGAGACGATCGATCTTGTCGTATTCGATTTCCGGGAAGATGATCTGTTCCTTGAGACCGATGTTGTAGTTGCCGCGGCCGTCAAAAGCACGACCAGAGACACCACGGAAGTCGCGAACGCGCGGGAAGGCAACGGTCACGAGACGGTCCAGGAAGTCATACATGCGTTCGCCACGGAGGGTGACCATGCAACCGATCGGCATGTTTTCGCGGATCTTAAAGTTCGCGATAGCCTTGCGAGTGCGGGTGACCAGCGGCTTCTGGCCGGCGATCTTGGTCATGTCGCCAACAGCAGCATCAACAAGCTTCTTGTCGTTAACGGCTTCACCGACACCCATGTTCAGCGTGATCTTGGTGATACGCGGAACCTGCATCGTGGTCTTGTAGCCGAACTTCTTCATGAGTTCGGGGACAATGGTGTCGTGATACATAGAACTAAAACGAGACATTGTCACCCTCATTAGGCCTTGGCGCCGACAACGGCACCGTTGCTCTTGAACACGCGAACCTTCTTGCCGTCAACTTCCTTGAAGCCGACGCGGTCGCCCTTGCCCGTTTCCGGGTTAACCAGCATGACGTTGGACTGATCGATCGGCATGGTCTTTTCAACAATGCCACCGGCAACGCCGAGCTGCGGATTCGGACGAACGTGCTTCTTAACTACGTTCACGCCTTCGACGATCACATGGCTGTCGTCAACGCGGGAGAGGACGGTGCCCTTCGTGCCCTTGTCACGGCCAGCAATGACGACGACTTCGTCGCCCTTACGGATACGCTGCATCGCTTCTCCTTAATTAAAGAACTTCGGGAGCGAGCGACACGATCTTCATGAACTGCTCGGTACGCAGTTCGCGCGTGACCGGCCCGAAGATGCGGGTGCCAATCGGCTCCAGCTTGCTGTTGAGAAGAACGGCGGCATTGCCATCGAAATTGATGGAGGAGCCATCCGGACGGCGAACGCCATGAGCGGTGCGAACAACGACCGCATTGTAGACTTCGCCCTTCTTGACACGGCCGCGGGGGGCCGCTTCTTTGACAGTCACCTTGATGACGTCACCGATGTTGGCATAACGGCGCTTGGAGCCGCCCAACACCTTGATACACATCACCGAACGCGCACCGGTGTTATCGGCGACGTCCAGTCGGCTTTGCATCTGAATCATGGTTTAGAAAATCCCAACTTATTCCACATTAGCGGATAGTATTGGTCCCGTTTAGGGGAGGAAGGCAGTAAATCGGCCGTCTCGGAAGCCTTGCCTGCTGCAAGGGGAGGCGGACAATTCACAACCCAAGAAAAGTAATCGCCCGAGACACCGCTAGGGGTACCCCGGGCGATTGGCTTGCAACTATAAACTAATGTTTAGAGCTGTGCAAGCGAATCTGGCGATTTTTTTTCGCCGGCCTCAAATTAGAGAACGATGGCCTTTTCGAGAACCTTCGTCACCGTCCAAGACACGGTCTTGGAAAGGGGACGGCATTCTGCGATTTCAACCTTGTCGCCTTCATTGCAGCCAATTTCGTCGTGAGCATGATACTTCTTGCTCTTGACGACATACTTGCCATACAGCGGATGCTTAACCTTACGTTCAACGAGGACCGTAACGGTCTTTTCCATCTTGCTGCTGGAAACCGTGCCGACGAGGGTACGGTTCAGAGACTGAGCGGTTTCCGTCATTTCGTGGTCGCCTTTTCGGTAAGGATCGTGCGAACGCGCGCGATATCACGACGCGTCGTGCGCAGCGAACTCGTGTTCGTGAGCTGCTGGGTGGCCTTCTGCATACGCAGCTTGAAGTGCGTATTCTGAAGGTCGTTCAGTTCCTGTTTGAGCGCGGCCTCATCCTTGGCGCGCAGTTCCTTTGCGTTCATGTCCGTCTCCTTACATGCCGATCTGGCGGACAACAAACGTGGTCTTCACGGGCAGCTTGGCGGCAGCGAGAGCAAAAGCTTCGCGGGCGAGCTGTTCGTCAACCCCGTCCATTTCATAAAGCACACGGCCCGGCTGAACCAGCGCAACCCAGTACTCCGGATTACCCTTACCGTTACCCATACGAACTTCAGCAGGCTTGCTGGAGATGGGCTTGTCCGGGAACACACGGATCCACACACGACCACCGCGCTTGATGTGGCGGGTGATGGCGCGACGGGCAGCTTCAATCTGGCGAGCCGTAATGCGGCCGCGTTCGAGCGTCTTCAGACCGAATTCGCCGAAAGAAACATTGGCACCGCGCGTAGCGAGACCATAGTTACGGCCCTTCTGGTCCTTACGATATTTGCGACGATTAGGTTGCAGCATCGTTATTCTCCGTCCTTAGCAGCCGGCTTGCGAGCCTGCTGCTGCTTGTCATTGCGACGACCGTTGTTGCGGCGAGCACCCGGCTTGCCGGCACGGTCACCGGGGCGACGGCCACGACGATCTTCGCGGGGAGCTTCAACAGCTTCTTCCTGACCGAAGTTGTCACCCTTGTAAACCCAGACCTTAACACCGACGATACCGTACGTGGTAAGAGCTTCAGAGAAGCCGTAGCCGATGTTGGCGCGAAGGGTCTGAAGAGGCACGCGGCCTTCACGGTACCATTCGCAACGGGCAATGTCAGCACCATTGAGGCGGCCGGAAGACATGATCTTGATGCCCAGGGCACCGAGACGCATGGCGTTCTGCATGGCACGCTTCATGGCACGACGGAACATGACGCGCTTTTCGAGCTGCTGCGTGATGCCGTCAGCGATAAGCTGAGCGTCGAGTTCCGGGCGACGAACTTCTTCGATGTTGACGTGAACGGGCACGCCCATCATCTTCTGAACTTCAGCCTTGAGAGCCTCGATATCGGCACCCTGCTTGCCGATCACGATACCCGGACGAGCGGAGAAAATCGTGATGCGAGCATTGTTAGCCGGACGTTCGATGAGAATACGGCTGACGCTGGCGTTGCGAAGCTTCTTAAGGAGGAAGCTGCGAACAGCGAGGTCTTCACCGAGCGTGCGGGAAAAATCACGGCCAACCGCGTACCAACGCGACGTCCAATTGCGCGTCACGGGAAGACGGAAGCCGGTGGGATTAATTTTCTGACCCATGGTACACCTTTACTTAGCTTTCGCGTCGCCAACAGAAATATAGATATGGCTGGTCTGCTTGTTGATGCGGGTGCCGCGGCCCTTAGCACGGGCAGCGAAACGGCGCAGCGTAGCAGCCTTTTCCACGTGAATCTTGGTCACGACCAGCGTGTCAATGTCGGCACCGTCATTGTGTTCGGCATTAGCGATGGCGCTCTCAAGAGCCTTCTTGATGATGACAGCAGCCTTCTTCTGCGTGAAGGTGAGGATGGCGAGAGCCTTGTCCACGGGCTTGCCGCGAACGAGGTCAGCAACCAAACGACCCTTCTGAGCCGAAAGGCGGACACCACGGACGATAGCAGTAGTTTCCATTTACTTACCCACCTTCTTGTCGCCGGCGGCGTGGCCCTTGAACGTGCGGGTATTCGCAAATTCGCCGAGCTTGTGGCCGACCATGTTTTCATTGATGTACACCGGAACGTGCTGACGGCCGTTGTGAACGGCGATGGTCAGACCGATGAACTCGGGAAGAATCGTGGAGCGACGGGACCAGGTCTTGAGCGGACGCTTGTCACGGCTCGCCTGGGCGGCTTCAACCTTCTTCATCAGGTGCCCGTCAACAAACGGGCCTTTCTTCAAGGAACGAGACATTCAGGCCCCCTTATTTACGGTTACGACGCGAGACAATCATGTTGTCCGTGCGCTTGCAGTTACGGGTACGGTAGCCCTTCGTGAGCTGACCCCACGGCGTGACAGGAGCGCGACCGGTACCGGTCTTGCCTTCACCACCACCATGCGGATGGTCAACCGGGTTCATGGCAACGCCACGGACCGTCGGACGGACACCGCGCCAGCGCTTAGCACCGGCCTTGCCGAGTTCGCGGAGGCTGTTTTCTTCGTTGCCGACCACACCGATCGTCGCACGGCATTCGATAAGAACGCGGCGGACTTCACCGGAACGGAGGCGGATCTGAGCGTATTCACCTTCACGGGCCACGAGCTGAGCGAAAGCACCAGCAGCGCGAACCATCTGAGCACCCTTGCCCGGGAGCATTTCGATGCAGTGAATCGTGGAACCGACGGGAATGTTGCGGAGCGGAAGCGTGTTGCCGACCTTGATCGGGGATTCCGGACCGTTCATGATTTCCTGACCAACGGTCAGGCCCTTCGGAGCAATGATGTAGCAACGTTCGCCGTCGGCGTAGCAGACCAGAGCGATGTGAGCAGAACGGTTCGGATCGTATTCGATACGTTCGACGCGGGCGGGCACACCGTCCTTCTGGCGCTTGAAGTCGATGATACGGTAAGCGCGCTTGGCACCGCCGCCCTTGTGACGGCAAGTGATATGACCGTTGTTGTTACGGCCGCAACCGCGGTTCTTCTTTTCAGTCAGAGCGGCCCAGGGCTTACCCTTGTGGAGCTCCTTGTTGACAACCTTAACCGCATGACGGCGACCGGCGGACGTCGGCTTGAGTTTGACGAGAGCCATTACTTCACCTCTTGCGCGAAGTTGATTTCCTGACCCTGAGCGAGCGTGACGTAAGCCTTGCGAACGTCATTACGCTTGCCCATGAAGCGGCCAAAGCGCTTCTGCTTGCCCTTCAGGTTCAGGATTTGAACGGATTTGACCTGCACCTTGAAGAGCAGTTCAACAGCAGCCTTGACCTCGGCCTTGTTGGCGTCGGGAACGACGACGAAGCAGGCCTGGTTCAGCTTCTCGGCGACCATGGTGCTCTTTTCAGAGATCACCGGGGCGACGAGCACCTTCAAAAGACGTTCCTGGTTCATGCCAGCATCTCCTCAATCTCGGACACAGCGGCCTTCGTCACCACCACCTTGTCGAAGTAAAGGAGGCAGAGCGGATCGGCGTAACGGGTCGGGACAACGAGCACATCCTTCATGTTGCGGGAAGCAAGGATGAGGTTGTCGGTGAGTTCTTCAGCGCCAACGACGAGAAGAACCTTGTTCTGCAGACCCATCGTCTTGAGCTGCGTGGCAAAAGCCTTGGTCTTCGGGGATTCGACCGCGAAGGATTCGACAACGCAAAGACGTTCGTCGGCAACAAGCTTCGACCAGATGGAAGCCATCGCAGCACGATACATCTTCTTGTTGACCTTCTGGCTGAAGTTTTCGTCCGGAGAGTTCGGGAAGGCACGACCGCCGCCACGCCAAACCGGAGAAGACGTCATACCAGAGCGGGCACGACCCGTGCCCTTCTGGCGCCAGGGCTTCTTGGTGGAGTGATGCACAGCTTCACGGGTGAGCTGAGCACGCGTACCAAGACGCGCATTAGCCTGGAAAGCGACCACGATCTGGTGCACCAGAGCTTCATTGTATTCACGACCGAACACGGCTTCGTTGACATCAACCTTGCCCTGTTCGTTCAGGAAATTGAGTTCCATTGTTTCGCTCCTTACGCCTTAACAGCCGGACGGACGATCACTTCGCCGCCCTTGGCGCCGGGAACAGCACCGCGAACCAGCAGAAGCTGACGTTCAGTGTCAACGCGCGCAATGATGAGGTTCTGCGTCGTGCGCTGCACATCGCCCAGATGACCGGCCATACGCTTGCCGGGGAAAACGCGGCCCGGGTCCTGACGGTTACCGATAGAACCAGGGGCACGGGTCGTCACGGAGTTACCGTGGGACGCGCGGTTGGACGAGAAGTGGTGGCGCTTGATCGCACCCTGGAAACCCTTACCGATGGTCGTGCCGGTTACGTCGACCTTCTGGCCTTCCGTGAACATTTCGGCCTTGAGGGCCATGCCGGGCTTGAATTCGGCAACCTGTTCAGCTTCGATATGGAACTCTTTGAGCATGCTGCCAGCTTCAACGCCAGCCTTAGCAAAATGGCCAGCAAGGGGCTTGCTCACGCGCGTGGGCTTCTTGGAGCCGAACGCGACTTGGATTGCATTGTAGCCGTCGGTTTCAACCGTCTTCACCATTGTGACACGGTTGTTCGACACATCGAGCACAGTCACGGGAACGGACACGCCGTCTTCCGTGAAAATGCGCGTCATGCCGATCTTGCGACCGACGATGCCGAGCTTATCACTCATTGTTTTCTCCACCCCGGCTGCGATTGGCCGGGACCGTTTTCATGAAAAAGCCAACCGGTTCCTGAATTTTGGACCGTTTGGACTGAAAGGCGCGATTGTAGCCGTGATTCTCAGAGTGTGCAACTGATTTCGCAACTTTTCTTTTGAATCACTGCTGACAGTCTGAATTTGATTACTGGACCTTGATCTTGACGTCGACGCCAGCCGGGAGGTCAAGCTTCATGAGAGCGTCAACCGTCTTGTCGGTCGGATCAACGATGTCCATGAGGCGCTGGTGGGTGCGAATTTCGAGCTGATCGCGGGACGTCTTGTTGACGTGCGGGGAGCGAAGAATGTCGAAGCGCTGAATGCGGGTGGGAAGGGGGACCGGACCACGAACCACGGCGCCGGTGCGCTTGGCGGTGTCGACGATTTCGAGAGCCGACTGGTCGATCAACTTGTAGTCATACGCCTTGAGGCGGATGCGAATGCGCTGAGACTGCATTTCGTTTTCCTGTAAAAAAGAACAGATAAAAGAACAGAGGGAGCGGAGTATACACCCCGCTCCCTCGAGCGATCAAGTCAAATTACCGAATTATTTTCGATTATTCGATAACGGAGGCAACGACGCCGGCGCCGACGGTGTGACCGCCTTCACGGATGGCGAAGCGA
>JAXZEJ010000156.1:0-9090 GCA_037424205.1 bacterium
ATGCCGGCCCTTTTCGGGTTTTGAATAAATCACATAAGAAGACGGGGTAGCTCCACGCAGGGATTGGGTAATGTCTGATCGCGATTATTACGAGGTGCTCTGCGTCAGCAAGGATGCTTCCGCCGATGACATCAAGAAGGCCTATCGCCGCATGGCCATGAAGTACCACCCGGACCGCAATCCGGGCGACAAGGTCGCCGAAGAAAAGTTCAAGGAAGTCGGCGAGGCCTACTCCGTTCTTTCCGACGACCAGAAGCGCGCCGCCTATGACCGCTACGGCAAGGCCGGCGTCGATCCCAACGCGGCGGGTGGCCCCGGCGGCTTCGGCGGCTTCGGCAACATGCATGGCGCCGATTTCCAGAGTGCCTTCGGCGACATTTTCGGCGACATCTTTGGCGGCGGCATGCGCGGCGCCCGCTCTGCACGCGAGCAGGGCATTCGTGGCAACGACGTGCGATTCGAACTCGAAATTTCTCTCGAAGACGCCGCCATGGGCCGCACGATGGAAATTCGCGTTCCTGCCTGGGAGGATTGCCAGTCCTGCCACGGCACGGGCTGCAAGCCCGGCACGTCCAAGAAGACCTGCCCGACCTGCCACGGTCAGGGTACGGTGCGCGTTTCCAACGGTCTTTTCCAGGTTCTTCAGACTTGCCCGAAGTGCCATGGTACTGGGCAGGTGATCTCCGATCCGTGTCCGAACTGCCAGGGCGTCGGCAAGGTCCGCACGACCAAGGTCGTGGAAGTCAAGATTCCGGCCGGCATCAACGACGGCCAGCGCATCCGCATGTCGGGCCGCGGCGAACCGGGAACGAACGGCGGCGAAGCGGGCGATCTCTACATTGAGATTCTTGTTAAGCCTCACGAGATTTTCTCCCGTGACGGCGATGATCTTCATACCGAACTGCCCGTTTCCTTCGTGACGGCGGCACTGGGCGGAGAACTCACGGTTCCGACCCTTACGGGCGAATCGCGAATCACGCTTCCTGAAGGCACGCAGTCCGGCAAGACCTTCCGTCTGCGCGGAAAGGGCGTGAAGAATCTGCGTACGGGCGAGCCCGGCGATCTGTTCCTTCACATCTCGGTCGAAACGCCGGTCAATCTCTCGACCAAGCAGAAGAACCTTCTGCGCGAGTTCGACGCCTCTCTCAAGGAAGGCGGCGACAAGCACAATCCCAAGACGCAGAGCTTCTTCGATCGCATGAAGAGCTTCTTCAAGTAATTCCACATTCCGGTTGTCCGGAATGCGCGTTTCACGGCGGCACTCCTCTACGGAAGAGTGCCGCCGTTTTCTTTGAAGGAAAAAATGCAGGAGAGCGTTATAAAAAAGATTTGCGGATCCTTTGACTGAGTCTCATGCGACTAGGGAGTTTGCTTTAAGTAAAAGGAATTAGGCGGCAGAAGAGGCAATTTTGCGATCTGTATAATCGAAAATACCGTCCTCGGGCAGAAAGCCTGTGGAATCAGATTTGTATTACAAAGGGGTGATCCCATGCAGATTTCCAAGATTACGCGCCGCAGCGCCATAGCACTTTCCATTGCTGCTGCGCTGACGCTTGCGGGGTGCGGCGACAAGGAGCCTGCCAAGGCGGAGCTCGTGCCCGTGGGCATCGTTCAGCTCGTTGAGCATGCCGCTCTCGATGCATGCACAAAGGGCGTCAAGGATGCACTGGCCGAACGCGGCTACAGGGATGGCGTCAATATCAAGATTGATTTTCAGAATGCCCAGGGCGATCAGTCGAATCTGCACAACATTGCCACTCGCTTCGTATCCAACAAGGACAAGCTGATTTTTGCCGTGGCGACGCCGGCTGCTCAGGCCGTGGCGACGACTGCCAAGGGCACGCCGATCGTGGCTACCGCCATCACCGACTTTGTAGCTGCCAAGCTTGTCAAATCTGACGAGCAACCCGGTGGAAATGTTACGGGTGTTTCCGACCTTGGTCCGATCGAAGCTCAGTTCGAATTGCTTCTCAAGCTTGTTCCGGGCGTGAAGACGGTGGGCACTATCTACAACTCCAGCGAAATCAATTCCAAGTATCAGATCGACATCTTCAAGAAGATTGCGGACAAGCATGGCGTGCAGGTCCTTGAGGCCACGGTTTCCAATGTCAATGACATCCAGCAGGCTGTGGCAAGCCTCAACGGCAAGATTCAGGGCATGTGGCTTCCGACCGACAACGTGATGGCATCCGCCATTCCTGCGCTTGCCAAGGTCACTAATCCCGCCAAGATTCCGGTCATTGCCAGCGAACGCGGCATGGCTGAAGCGGGCTGTCTGGGTTCGATTTCCGTTGACTATTACGAGATCGGCCGCATGACGGGCAAGATGGGGGCTGACATTCTTGACGGCAAAAAGAAGCCTGCCGACATGCCGGTTCAGCATGTGGCCAATGGCACGCCGGTTTTCAATCTGAAGACTGCTGCGGCGATCGGCCTGACGATTCCGGAAGACCTCAAAAAGGGTGCCGTACTCTTTCAGTAGCCTCGAATAGAGGCCGCGCCTAGAGCGGAGCTTTGCAGGGATGCCGAAGGGCATCTGCGCAGGGCTCCGTTTTTTTATGGGCCGGCGAGGATTTCACCTGCCGGCGCTCCTACTTAAAAAACAATCGGCTGCCTGTTCTGCCGAGCGTACCTAGAAAAGGAAATATCCATGCTAGATCTCATTCTCTCGACCGTTGGTCAAGGCTTGCAGTGGTCTGTTCTCGCCTTGGGCGTCTTTTTGACGTTCCGCATTCTTGACATTGCCGATCTGTCGGTTGAAGGCTCGTTTCCGCTGGGCGCGGCCGTGGCTGCTACCGCCATTACTGCCAACCTGGGGCTTCCCGCCGCCTTTGTTCTTGCGCTCATTGCCGGTTCGCTTGCCGGTGCTGTGACCGGCATCCTGACCACAAAGCTGCGCATTCCTGCGCTTCTGGCCGGGATTCTGACGATGATCGGCCTTTACTCCGTGAATCTTCACGTGATGGGCAAGTCCAATGTTGGTCTTTTGCAGAGTGAGACTGTATTCACCATTCTTGAAAACGGGTTCGATCTTTCCGTAGCCATGAGCGGACTTCTCGTGGGACTGGTTTTTGCGGTCGCAATTGCTGCCGTGATTTACTGGTTCTTCGGCACTGAATTGGGCACGGCCGTGCGTGCAACGGGCTTCAATCAGCAGATGGCTCGAGCCCAGGGCATCAACACCAATACGATGATCGTGCTCGGTCTCGTCATCTCGAACGGTCGGGTGCTACCGTAGCTCAGGCAAACGGCTTTGCGGACGTAGGCATGGGGGTCGGCACGATTGTCATCGGTCTTGCATCCGTCATCATTGGCGAAGTTCTTTTCTCGCCGAAGACATTTAAAACGAGCCTCGCCGCCGTGATTATGGGATCCATTATTTATCGACTCGTCATTGCGCTTGTCCTTGAAATGGGCATGCCTCCCAACGATCTCAAGCTGTTTACCGCCGTGCTCGTCGCCATCTCGCTGGCACTTCCGCTGATCAAGGAAAAAATGTCCGGCATGCGCGTTCGCGCCTGAATAATGAGAACTGAACACGAAGGAAAGAAAAATGCTTGAACTTCATAATGTCACCAAGACTTTCTTCGCCGGCACGGCCAATGAAAAGAAGGCGCTTCGCGGTGTGTCGTTCACACTCGAGGACGGCGATTTCTGCACTGTGATCGGATCGAATGGCGCCGACAAGTCCACGACGCTCAATGCCATTGCAGGCGCGTTTCCGATTGATTCGGGCTCCATTCTTATTGATGGCGTTGACGTTTCCAAAATGCCCGAATACAAGCGCGCAGCCTTCATCGGGCGTGTCTTTCAGGATCCGATGCGCGGAACTGCTGCAGGCATGATGATTTCCGAAAATCTTGCGATCGCCGATAGACGAGGCCGTCGTCAAACGCTTCGCTGGAGCGATCGCGCCGATCGTACGGCCTACTTTACGGAGCTCGTGAAGATGCTGGGACTGGGACTCGAGAATCGCATGACGGCGCATGTGGGGCTACTTTCGGGCGGCCAGCGACAGGCACTCACTTTGCTGATGGCCACGCTCGTTAGGCCGAAGCTTCTTCTCCTTGACGAACATACGGCAGCACTGGATCCGAAGACGGCTGCCAAGGTGTTGGAGATCACTGAAAAGCTCGTGACTGAACAGCAGCTCACGACGCTTATGATTACGCACAACATGCGTGATGCGCTTCGTTACGGCAACCGTCTCATCATGATGCATGACGGTCGTCCAATTCTTGACGTCAAGGGCGAGGAGAAGGCGAAGCTCACAGCCGTGGATCTGCTGCAGTTCTTTGAGAAGGCCGGCGACGGCGTTTCCGACAAGATGCTTCTTGCCTGATGCAGGCGTTGGCCTAGCCAAGGCCAATATGCCAATCGGCCGCCCGTACTCGGGCGGCCGATTTTTTTTGGAGCTTTCGCCTTTAGCGCTTTCTGGACGACTTCTTGGCGAACCAGGTGAAGAACACCGGAACGAAGATGGTCGACACGAAGGTGGCGGCGAGCATGCCTCCGAAGACGCCTGTTCCCATCGAGTGACGGGCGGAGGCGCCAGCGCCCGTGGCGAGGATGAGAGGCACGACGCCAAGCACGAAGGCAAAGGACGTCATCAGGATCGGACGGAAGCGAAGGCCTGCGGCTTCAATGGCCGCATCGAAGGGCCCCATGCCTTCCTCCATCTTTTGTGCTGCGAATTCCACAATCAGAATGGCGTTCTTGGCTGTGAGTCCGATGAGTACCAGAAGACCGATCTGGAAGTAGATGTCGTTGGGGGTGCCGCGGAACCAAATGGCCGTCATGGCTCCGAGGAAGGCGTATGGAACGGCGAGCACGACGGCGATCGGGAGCGACCAGCGCTCATAGAGAGCAGCGAGGATGAGGAACATCATCAGGATGCCGAAGCCGAAGGCCGTGGCGGAGGAGGCGCCGATGCGCTTTTCGTGATAGGCCTGGCCGGTCCATTCGATGGTGTAGCCCTCGGGGAGTACTTCGCGGGCGGTTTCTTCAACGATCTTGATGGCATCTCCTGACGAGATGCCCTGAGCGGCTGCGCCGCTGAACTGTGCGGCAAGATAGCCGTTCATGCGGGAGAGCGAAGCTGCGCCGGAGGTGCGCTCGACGCGTACGAGCGCTGAGATGGGCACCATCTTGCCTGAACTGGAGCGTACGTAGCCGGAGCCGATGTCTTCAGGAGTCGAACGGAACTGCGGAGCCGCCTGTACGACGACACGATAGGTTTTGCCGTTTCGCGTGAAGTCATTGACGTACTTGCTGCCCATCAGGTGAGAGATGGTGTTGTAGACGTCGTCAATGGAAACACCGAGCGCGAGCGCCTTGGGCTGATCGACATAAAGCTTGAGCTGAGGCGTATTGGCTGTCAGATAGCTTCGAAGGCCGGTGAGTTCGGGACGATTCTGGAGAACTTCGATGAAGTTGTCCGTGATGTTCTGCAGCACGAGGGGATTGTCGTTGCCGTGAGAGAGAATGTATCCCGAGAAGCCGTTGGTGGAGCCAAGCCCTCTGATGGAGGCGGGCAGCACGGCCACGCCAGTGACATCAGGATGGGAACGAAGGTACTTCTGGAGATCCTTCTGAATGTCTTCGGCTGTTTTCTGGCGCTCATCCCAAGGCTTGAGCTTCAGGACGAAGGTGGAAGAATTGCTTCGAACGTCACCGCTCATCGAGTCGTAGCCCACCATCGTTACGACGCTTTCAACGGCTTCGTTCTGCTTGAGATGTTCAAGGATTTCAGTTGATGCGACCTCGGTTCGCGGGAAGGCCGCGCCTTCAGGAAGTTGAACCGAGATGCGAACAATACCCTGGTCTTCACGAGGAATGAAGGAGGTCGGCGTATGTTCGAGCATCTGCCAGCAACCCAGCATAACGGCAATGAGGAATCCGGCTGTGAGGATGCGGTGACGAAGCGCTGCTTTGACAAGCTTAAGAAAACGAAGGGTAAAGGCTGCGAGTCCGCGGTCGAATGCTTGGAAGAAGCGGTTCTTGCGTTCTTCGGGCTTTTTCTCCTTGAGAAGAATTGCACACAGTGCTGGTGTAAGCGTAAGTGCCACGAAGCCTGAAAGCGCAACGGAGAGCGCAACTGTCACGGCGAACTGTCTATAGAGCTCGCCGGCAATGCCGCCGAGGAAGGCGACCGGAATGAAGACGGAGGCAAGCACGAGCACGATGGCAACGAGGGCGCCTGCCACTTCCTTCATGGCTTTCTGGGCGGCTTCGTAGGGTCCGAGACCCTCGGTGCGCATGATTCGTTCGACATTTTCAAGCACAACGATGGCGTCGTCGACCACGATGCCGATCGACAGTGTCAGGGCAAAGAGCGTGAGAGTGTTGAGTGAAAAGCCGAAAAGCCACAGGCCGGCCATTGTTCCGACAAGCGACACTGGAACGGCAAGCATCGGGATGAGCGTTGCGCGCCAGTTCTGCAGGAAGATGAAGATGACCAGCAGCACCAGGATGCCGGCTTCAAAGAGCGTGTGGTATACCTCGTTGAGGGAGGCGCCCACAAAGACGGAGGTGTCGTCGGTAATGATGTAGTCAATCTTGTCCTTGGGGAATTGGTCGGCAAGTTCGACGATGCGCGCTTTGACGACTTCCGCCGCTGCCATGGCATTGGCGCCGGTTTGAAGGTAGACGCCGACGTTGACGCCCTGCGTGCCGTTGATGTCGACGCGGAATTCGTATGAGCGCTTCCCGACTTCGGTCGTGGCGATGTCCTTGATGCGCACGAGCTTGTCGGTGCCGTTGGCCTTGACGATGATGTCGGCGAATTCCTCTGCCGTGAGCAGCTGGCCGGGCGTCGTGATGGTATAGAAGAGCTGCTGGTCGGAGACGGTGGGAGCAGTACCCACGCGGCCGGCGCTTCTCTGAGCATTCTGAGCCTCAATGGCGTTTTCAACGTCCTTGATTGTGATGCCCATGAGCCCCATCTTTTCAGGATCGAGCCAGATGCGCATTGCAGATTGCGCATTACCGAAGACGCTCACGTCGCCGATGCCGGGAAGACGCTTGAGTTCGTCGACGATGTTGAGATTGGCGTAGTCGGCAAGGTCTGTGGCGGCCATACTGCCGTCAGGCGAGAATAGCGCGATCATCAGGAGGTTTTCTTCCGAGCGCTTTCTAACGCTTACGCCTTGATTGCGGACGACGTCGGGCAGGCTGCGTTCGGCCGTTCGCACGCGGTTGTTGATTTCAAGCATGGCGTCGTTGGCGTCGGTTCCGACGTCAAAGACGCAGCCGATCGACATGTTGCCGTTGCTTCGAATGGTAGTCGTGTAGTAGAGAAGACCGGAAACGCCGGAAAGCTGATCTTCAATTGGAGCTGCTACGGTGCGGGCTAGCGTCTGAGCGTCGGCGCCGTCGTAGGTGGCGGAAATGCGAACCGTAGGGGGCGAGATGTCCGGATACTGAGAAAGCGGAAGAACGCGCATCGCGATGAGGCCCGCGAGCACGATGATGATGGAGAGAACC
This sequence comes from bacterium, assembly GCA_037424205.1. GTDB lineage: Bacteria > Pseudomonadota > Gammaproteobacteria > Burkholderiales > Burkholderiaceae_F > Sutterella. The sequence continues at coordinate 7,486 of JAXZEJ010000156.1, forward strand.
GTCGCAAAAATCGGACGGCGAATGCAGAACTGGCTGAGCATGACGCTGGATCCTACTTGGCCGTCTTTGAAGCTTCCTTAGGCTGGACGGCAATTCCGTCGCGCAGCTTGAGGAGCTGGTTGGTAATCACGCGGTCGCCCGTGGCAAGGCCTTCGGTGGCAATCCAGTCGGGACCGTCCCAGCGGTCAAGTATGACCGTTTGCTGTTTGGCCTTGCCATCCTTGTAGAGGAAGACCGTATAAGTGCCGTCAGGTTCCTGGCGGACGGCTTTCTGCGGAATGCGAACGGCGTTGGCGCGCACGCCGATCTGAAGGTCGATGTGTACAAAATCGCCTGGAATGAGCCCGGATCCCTTGTCAAGCTTGGCGCGCATTAAGCGCGTGCTGGTGGCAGGATTGATGGATTGAGAGACGTAGTCGAGCTTGCCGGAAAGCGCACGACCTCGTTCATCTCGAAGCTTGACTGCATTGGAGGTCGTGACATTTTCGCCGTCAAGCGTGCGGGAGGACGGAGCGAATACAACGCGGATGTCGTCGTGCTGCGTGATGCTGGCAAGTACGGAGCTCTGTCCGGAGATAAGAGAGCCTTCGTTGAACTGCGTGTCGCTGATGAGGCCCGAGACGGGCGCCTTCACGGTCGTCCATTCAAGGCTGATGGCGGCATCGCGTTCGGATGCGGCGGCGGCATTATAGGCGGATGAAGCAACGAGGTAAGTGCGGTTGGCTGTGTCGAAATCCTGACGGCTTTTGGCTCCTTTTTCAAAAAGTGCTTGAGTGCGTTCAAGGTTCGTTTTAGCTTCGGCAAGCGTAGCCTTGGCGCTCCTCGTGCTGGCCTGAGCTGACTTCAGCTTGGCTTCGAAGGGAGCAGGATCGATTTGATAGAGGACATCGCCGGCCTTCACTTCTGTGCCTTCCGTGAAGATGACCTTCTTGAGGATGCCGCTCACTTGAGCCTTCACTTCAACATCGCGTCCGCCTTCAGCTTGGCCAAGAAGCGTGATCCAGCGGGGCTGGTCGGCTGCCTCGACAGTCAGGGTTTCGACTGGAAGCGGAGCGCGTACGGTCTTGGGGGCCGGCGTTTTGTCGCAGCCGGAGATGAGCGTGAGCGCCATAAGACTGGCGCAGGCAAGGCTGAGTGTATGTCGCATGTTGCTTGAGTGAGCAATTGTTTTAGGAGGCGTGCATTTCAGTATGGCCGTGATGCGGGAAAGAGGCAAATTTGTTGCGAGAGACCGTGTAAAGTCATGTTACAAAATATGTCTCAAATGGAAACGGGAGATGTTCGTGCTTTGAGCCACGCCTGTGCTCGAGGCGAAAGGGCCTCGTTTTTCAAGACTGTGAGTACTTTCCCGTGGTAAGTGTCAAGCCAGGACTTTTCTTCCATCGTTAGGAGCGAGACGTCGATCGTACGCAGGTCGATCGGACACAGCGTTGCAACATCGAATGCGAGGAATTTTCCGAATTCGGTTTCGGAGAATTCGTGTGCGACGATCAGGTTTTCAATGCGGACACCCCAGCGGCCCGGGCGGTAGACGCCGGGTTCATCGGAGACGAGAATGCCTGCATGGAGGCCGAGCTCGCCCGATTTCACGGAGCGCGGGGAGAT
>JAXZEJ010000157.1:0-1091 GCA_037424205.1 bacterium
CCTGCATCTCGACACGGGGGATGGGATCCCGCCGAGATGCGGGCAGTGCAGGTTGGAATGGAGACTTATCGAGCTGCCTTCACGGCCTTGGCGGCTTCCTCGCCGGCGATGCGTCCGGAGTTCCATGCGTAGCCGAGCGCAAGGCCCTGATACGGCGGATAGGACGGCGTGCTGTAGAAGCCCCAGGCGTTGTTGCCGGCCGCATAGAGGCCGGTGATGGTCTTGTAGTTCTTGTCGAGAACCTGCATGTTGTCGTTGACGCGCAGGCCGCCGAGCGTGGAGAGGCTCACCACCTTTGCACGGAAGGCATAGAACGGTCCTTCCTTGACGCCGAACTTGAGGAATTCGGCGGGCTTGCCGAGCGGGTCGTTCTTCGTATCCACGGCCTTGTTGTAGGCGGCAACCTGCTTCGCAAAGTCCTTCTCAAAGCCGGTCTTCATGCCGAGCTCCTCAATGGTGTCGGCCTTGAAGCCCACGCCCTGTCGAACGGCTTCCTCAGCAAGCGCGCGGAAGTCGCCCTTGCCGGTGGGATTCTCCGGACCGGCGCCAGAGACTTCGAACGGCAGAGCGCCCTTCGTGTAGGCATCGAGCGTCTTCGCGTCAACGACGACGAAGTACTTGCCGCCGACGGAGTAGCCCGCATTGGCCCAGTAAACGGTGTCGTAGATGAGCTCCTCGTTGCAGAAGCGCTGGCCGGCCGGATCGACCCACATGAGCGGCGTCTTGAGGACTCGGACGAGAAGGTTCGCGTCGACCATGCCGTGGCTGCCCGCAGACGACGTGGAGAGGCCGTCGAATTCGGCTGCGTGGATGAGCGCGTGGTTTTCGCCCATCTTCTGTGCTCCGGCCTTGAGCGCCATGTCGATGCCCTCGCCATTGTTTGCCCAGGCAATGCGGTTGGTGAGCTGGTCGCTTTCCATCTTTTCATGGAGGCGCTTGATGTCGCCGCCGTAGCCGCCCGAAGCCAGGACGACGGCCTTCGTCGTGATGGTGAGCTTGCCGCCGTCGGCCTTGACCGCGAGCCCGCCCGCCAAGACGCCGTCGGTCGGCTGATCGTCGTGAGGGGCCCGCGTCGAGGAGACAGGGTTGCA
>JAXZEJ010000158.1:0-7341 GCA_037424205.1 bacterium
TGTCGGCGCAGCGGATGGCGGCCGTTTCGATTTCCTCATGGGTCACCTTGGTGTGCGGCGTGCAGAGAACGCGCATGAGCAGCGGGCCGCGAAGCATCTCGATGTGGCGGGAGGCGATCTCCTCAAGCTCTTCGATCGGGGCGTCGATGTGGTTCTGAAGAACCTTGGCAAAGCACTTGTAGGTTTTTTCTACGCCTTCGCGGTAGAAGAACTCGCCGATGTCGCGGCGGGTGTTCGCCTGTGAGAAGACGAGGCGGCAGCCGCCGATGGCGCGCTCGGTGAACATGCCCGAAAGGAAGATGCGCCCGAAGGCCTCGAATTCCTCGCGAAGCGTGCGGCCGTGATGGTAGTCGGTGATATAGGCCTGATAGACGTCGTCGGCCATCATCTTGAGAGCGGCGAGAAAGAGTCCTTCCTTGTTGCCGTAGACCTGATAGATGACGGTGCGGGATCCTCCCGAGCGATCGATGATCTTGCTGAGCGACGCGCCGTCGTAGCCGTACTCGATGAAGACGTCGATGGCGCATTGAAGAAGTTCGTCCGCACGGTGGCGGCCTCGGATGGTTTTCGGGAGGTTGTCGGTCATGTTGATGGCTGATGCGGCCTGAAAACGGCCTTGTCTTTGGTCTGAATGCATGCATTCTACCTGAGGCGGGCCATGCGGATTGCCTCGAGCGCATGGTCTTTTGGTTTTGGCGGGCAGGATTTGATGGCATGACCGCCCCGGAAGGAGCGATCAAAGGAGGCCGCATCGCGTTTTTTGGTAATGTGAAATGCCTGATCGCACTTGCGTGATGTCAAAAATGAATCTGATCTCGCTGCCTCATGGCGGCGGCTTGATCTCGGCGTGAAGGACGGTTGCTGTATATTGAAAGATGTGCCGTGCTGCGGGTGCCCGGCCTCCTGCAGGCCGAAGCCGAACTGCGCGGCAGTCATTCCCTCAAAAAAAGCAATGAATCACAGGCAAGTGATGCAAACGCCATCCTTGCAAAGGAGAAATCAATGTCTTTGCTTCTTCAGGACCGTCTTCTGCCCGGCGTTGCCGAGCTCGCGCCGGAACTCGTCGAAATTCGCCGCGATCTGCACGCCCATCCGGAACTCGGGTTTGACACCGAACGCACGGTCGGCGTCATCTGCGACTTCTACAAGAAGTGCGGCATCACGAATGTCGATGCCGACTTTGTGAAGGGCTGCGTCGTTGTCGTGATCGACGGCAAGCGTCCGGGCCACACGATTGCCGTTCGCGCCGACATGGATGCTCTGCCGATGAACGACGGCTGCGGCAAGCCGTGGGCGAGCACGGTCCCGGGCCGCGGCCACTGCTGCGGCCATGACGGCCATACGACGTGGCTTCTCGGCGCGGCCCGCTGGCTCGCCGAGCACAACGATTTCCCGGGGCGCGTGGTGATCGTGCACCAGGCTGCCGAAGAATCCTGCGGCGGCGCAAAGGCTCTCGTCAAGGCCGGCCTCATTGAGAAATACGGCATCGAGGAAATCTACGGCGCTCATACCGAGCCGAATCTTCCCAAGGGCGTCTTCGGCTTCAAGCCGGGTCCGCTTCAGGCGGCGAGCGACGATCTCTTCATCACGCTTCGCGGCAAGGGCACCCACGGCGGCCGTCCGCACCTCGGCGTCGACCCGATTCCGGTCGCAGCCCAGATCATCACGGCGCTTCAGACCATCGTCTCCCGCAAGGTCGATCCGATCGAATCCGCCGTCGTCTCCATCTGCTCGATCAACTGCGGCAAGTGGGAGGCCAACAACGTCGTTCAGTCCGAATTGAAGATGAGCGGCACGGTGCGCACCTTCCTTCCCGAAATCCGCGATCTGACCGAAAAGAGCATCCGCGCAATGGTGACGGGGATCGCCGAAGCCAACGGCTGCGAGGTCGACTGCGCCTACAACCGCATGATCGGCTCCGTCATCAACGGTGAAGAGCAGACGATGGGCGCCTTCGAGGCTACGAAGGCGCTTCTCGGCGAGGATCAGGCCCGCATCATCCGTCCCTTCATGTCGAGCGAGGACTTCTCCGTCTATCTCGACCGCGTGCCGGGCGCGATCATCCGCGTGGGCATCCGCGACGACGAGCATCAGGTCTCGCTCCACAACCAGCAGATGGACTTCAACGACGAAGTCCTGCCGGCTGCCGTGAGCGTCGTGGCCAACATGACCGTCAGGCGCCTTGAGGCTCTCGCCGCCTAAGACGAACGACTCGGGCCAATGAAGACGGGGCGCTCTCCTGATGCGAGAGCGCCCCGTTTTTAGCAGCTGTGCGCACGGGGTCGATCAAACGAAGTGCACGATGAAGAGCATGACGGGCAGTGCAGGAATGATGCCGAGGGTCGTGACGCCGATGGCTCGCGAGGCGAACTGTTCGTCGCCGCCGTAATTGCGGGCGAGTACGGCGATCACGGACGAGACGGGCAGGGCGGACGCGGCGACGAAGACCTTGCGCATGATGGGTTCAAGGTCGAACGGAATCGTCACAAGGTACATGACGAGCGGGCGGATCACGAAGCACGAGAGCAGGACGAAGACGAGCTCTTTCGGGAGGCGCTTCATTTCGGACACGCCGATTTTGCAGATCGTCATGCCGATGAAGAAGAGCGCGAGCGGCGACGTGACGGAGCCGAAGTTCTTCACGGTCGAGGCGACGAACTGCGGAATCGGAACGGCGAACACGATGACGATGATGCCGGCGATGAAGGAGAGAAGCGGGGGCGAGAAGAGCATCCTGAGACTCTTCATCGAGACGAGCTTCGGACGTTCGCCGCCCGTCTTCGCCACGCCGTCGAGCTGAATGGCGTAAAGACCGGCCGTCCAGATGAAGACGCAGTTGGCGAAGAAGTAGACGAGAAGATAGGGAATGCCGGCCTCGCCAAAGAGCGCCGCCGTCATCGGAACGCCCACGAAGAGCACGGTCGAGCCCGTGAAGGCGGCCGTGAACGTGCCGGCAAGCTCCTTCCTGACCAGGCCGAGCCTGATGAGCACAAGAGACAGGAGGAGATTGAGGCCGACCGTCACGAACGGAAGCCAAGCCATGCCGAGCAGCTCGATGAGCTGGTCGTGCGTGAACTTGGAGGTCACCGAGCTGAAGAGAAAGCACGGAATCGAAAGATTCACGATCTTCGCGGTGGTGATGCGGCCCGTATCGTCAAGCTTGCCGGTTTTGGCGGCAAGCCAGCCGATGGCTGCCGTCAGAACAAGCACGAGCACGTTGGAGAGCGTGTGAAGCAGTGCATCTGACATGATATTGGCGAAAGTCCGAAGAAGGAAGATGGCGTTGAAGGAAATTTTATCAGCGCCGCACCACTAGTGGTATTTTCCCGCGACCCGCTGCGGCGCAAAGCATTCTGGGGTGCAGGCATTTCAGACACCGACTTTTCAGCTTTGGGAATGCTTCGAGGAAGGGTTTTTCCGCCTGAGGTAAAATTACAGATTGGCGTTGATAAGCGCCATGCCCATCGCACCAACATCAGGAAACCACGATCATGCTCACGCAGCTCGTCCTCATCACGCTACTCATCATCGGCGCGGCGTACTTCGCCATGTCGGAAATTGCGCTTGCAGGCTCTCGAAAAGTCAGGCTGGAACGCATGGCCGAGGACGGGGATCATCGCGCGCAGCTCGTCATCAACCTGAAGGAGAATCCGGGCTACTTCTTCTCCGTCGTTCAGGTCGGCATCAACGCCGTCGCCATCATGGGCGGCGTGGTCGGCGAGGCGGTGTTTACGGACGTCTTCGCGGCGGCTCTGAAGTACGTCGTGCCGCCGGAGGCGCTTACGCCCGTTTCGTTCTTTTGCTCATTCCTGCTCGTCACGATTCTCTTCGTGATGTTTGCCGACCTTATTCCGAAGCGCGTCGCCATGAGCTGCCCCGAAAAGGTGGCTGTGTGCTGCATCCGTCCGATGGTCGCGCTCATCATGGTCCTCAAGCCGCTCGTCTGGGTTCTGACGGCGCTTGCCAATACGATCATGCGCATGATGCGCGTGCCTCTCAAGAATCAGGATCAGATCACCAACGAGGACGTGATCGCTACTGTGGAGGCGGGCGCCAAGGCCGGCGTCATTGCGCCGCTTGAGCACACCGCCATCACGAACATGATGGGTCTTGAAAACCATCTGGTGCCGAGCGCCATGACGGCTCGCGACAGCATCATCTACTTCATGCTCGACGAATCCGACGAGAGCATCCGCGAAAAGATTTCGCTGACGCCGCACAACAAGTTCCTGGTGGTCGACGGCGACATCGACCATGTGGCGGGCGTCGTCGACGGCAAGCAGCTCCTCAAGCTCTACGCCGACGGTGAAACCCTCTCGATCAGCAAGCCCGGCATCGTCCAGCCCATCATCACGATTCCCGACTCCCTGACGCTCACGGAAACGCTCGACCTCTTCAAGAAGGAGAGCTCCGACTTTGCGGTCGTCATCAATGAATACGGCCTGACGGTCGGCATCATCACCCTGAAGGACATTCTCTGGCCGGTGATGGGCAACTATGACGTCTGGGCGGACGACCAGCTCCTCGTCGAGCGCGCCGACGGCACCTGGCTCGTCGACGGTTCGACGCCGGTCGATGACATCGAGCGCGAGTTCGGCATTGAAAGCATGCCCGAAGAGGAAACCTACGAAACGGTCGCGGGCTTCATCATGTACATGCTCCGCCGCGTGCCCAAGCGCGGGGACTTCGTTGAGTACGAGGGCTACCGCTTCGAGGTTACCAACATGGACGGCTTCCATATCGACCAGGTGCTCATGCGCCGCGCCGACCATCATGTCAAGCATGCCGAAAAGGTCGAGAAAGCCGACAAGTCCGCCGAGGGCGGCGCCGAGGCGGCGCCGGCCGACGACACCCTCAATTCGGGCGGTGCAAGGTAGGTCCGTTCGATGTCCGTCATCCGACTTATTGCCGGACGCTGCGTGCGGGAAAGGCACGCGGGCGCAAAGTGCGCCGCCTGCGCCGACGCCTGTCCGGCCCGGGCTCTCTCGTTTGAGGGCGCATTTCTTCGCTTGACCGCGCCCGCCTGCGAAGGCTGCGGCGCCTGTGCGGCCGCCTGTCCCGCGAATGCGATCGATCTGCCTGCGCCGGGCTGGCGCGAGGCGATCGCATCCGTCGGACCTTCCGGCAGGCTCGAATGCCGGTGCTCCCGCGCCGGAGCAGGCGAGGGCGCACCCGTGCCGTGCTTCGCGGCCTTGTCTCAAACGGAGAGGCTTGAGCTTTTGAAGGCGGGCGTTCGCTCGCTCAGATTTGCCTCCGGCGCATGCGAGGGATGCCCCTCAGAGCCTCGCGGCCGGGAGAATGCCTGGCGCGAATTCGCAGAGGACATGCGGAGGACGGCTTCGGCGTTCGGCCGCACGATCGTTGTCGAGCGAAGCATCGAGCCCGTCCCCGGCATTGACGGCGGACGCCGTCATCTTCTCGGCATTGTGGTCCGCAAGTCCGCGGCTCCGGCAGCGCCCGAGCGCATCGAGGATGCCGCGCCCGACAGGGCGGCGGGACGGCTGCTTTTGTCCGAGGCCTCGAAGCGCCGGCTTCTCGCCGTGCGCGCGCTTGCTGCTGCGGCGCCCGATTCGGCGGCGGCGAAGAAGGCGGGACTCGCCGATCTGCGCGTTCCCGTGATGTCCGAGGATAAGTGCACGGCCTGCGGGCTCTGCGCCGCGGCCTGTCCGCAGCATGCGCTCATGGCGAAGGCCGAGGGGGATGTCTTCACGATCTCGGCGGTCGAGGCCGCCTGCACGGGCTGCGGGCTCTGCGCCGACATCTGCATTCCGAAGGCGGTCATGTTCGATGCGCCCGCGGATGCGGATGCCTGGCTCTCCGGTAGGCCCGTCGCGAAGCTTTCCGTCAAGGGCAGGCGCCGCCGGTCCGCATGGGACGGCATCGTCGGAAGAAGCTTCTCCTTGGGAAGCTTCAGCAGCTAGTTTTGACAAAGAGAAGGCCGGTCATCGCGCGTGATGCCGGCCTTTCGTCGTTCATCGGATCCGGCCGATCGCCTCGCATATCGCGCGATGGCACTCGTTGAGAGTGGGAATGCATCCTTCGCCCGAGATGTAGCTCTGAACCGTGACGTCGTCCGATTCGGCGATTTCGACGGCGTCGGAAGATGCGCTCTGGAAGGCTTCGAGCATGCTTCTCAAACCGTCGACGATGTGAAGCGGCGTGCCCACGGGAGCCGTGATGCGCACGAAGTCCATGTCGTCGCGCTTGAGGCTGAAGCCGATGCCGTTGGCAAGCAGCGCGACCACGCTGTCGGCGCTCCAGAAGACGCTGCCGAGCGATTCGGCGTCATGACGCTGGGCGTGCACGCGCAGCAGGTCGTCGTAGGCCGCGCGGAGCGCCATGGCTCCTTTGCGGAACTCGAAGCTGTTGAGCGAGCTGATGCCCGTCATCACGAAGTTCTTCTTCACGAGAATGCCGAAGTCGGCCTCGACGTCGGAGCGCGCGTCTGCGAACTGCTTGGGCGTAATGCGCACATCGACGAGCTCGGGCTGGTGCTTGAGCCACATGATCACGTCGTCCATCGTGCGGCAGACGCGGTTCTCGCTCTTGAGGCGTCCGTTTTCAAAGAGGCGGACCAGCCATTCGAAGGAGTTGTGCCAGGCGTTGTACTTGTTGACGAAGTCTTCGAGAACGTCGTCGCGCACGTTCTTTGTGCCGAAGGTCTCATAGATGTGATGCATGTCGATCACGGCGACGGCCGAAACGTTGAGTCCGGTGGTCATGTGCTCTTCAAGCGCATCCTTGAACGGCACGATGCGAAGCTCGCGGCGAAGATTGATTACGCCGTAGAGCACGGCATAGACGCGCCAGCGCTTCGGATCCTTCCCGAAAAAGCGGAGCCTTTCGGCGATGTCGTCCACCATTTCCGTATTCCATAGCAGGCCGTACCAGCGGTCGTTCCAAATGAGCACGTGACTGACGATCGCCTCAAAATAGGCGCGCAAGACGCTGTAGACGATCTCGTGATGAAAGCTCATCACGGATACGCGCAGCGAATTGTCTCGGAGCAGAAGCGTTTTCATGGCAGAAAGCAAGTGACGGAGAATCAGGACTCCGTCCGGCGGATTAAGAAATTCAATTTGACAGGGAGAGCCGAAAGCTTTCGGCCTCTAAAAACACTTTAACCGCGTTTCAGGCGTTTGGGTGAAGAAAGGTACCTCAAAACAGCGTTTTTGGCGTTAAATGTCCAAAAAGGCGGGAAAATCCCAATATGTTTTTTCGTTTTCGGGGTTGCACAAAAAGCGGGAGAGGACGTGAATCACAGTTCCGGCGGCTGAACGAGTCCAAGGCGCCTTGCGGATTTTCTGAGCGCATCCGCCCACCATTTGGCAAAAAGCGGCG